>CALMRL010000101.1 GCA_937873345.1 uncultured Beijerinckiaceae bacterium
CATTCGCCCTGACGCCTGCTTCACCCACGGGCGAAGCTTCGGCGGACCGACCGGCTGCGCGCGATAGCGGTAGCGGCGCGCTTCGGCTGGCCGCTTCAGCTCTCTCCTCGAACGAGCATCTTCACGTGATCAGGCGAACCCCACCCGATCGCGACCCGCTCTAACGCATCGCCAGCGCGGCGGCCCTGTTGCCGGAGCGGATGGCGCCCTCGATCGTCGAGGGGAGCCCCGTCTGCGTCCAATCGCCGGCGAGGACGAGGTTGCGCCAGGCCGTCTCGGGGCTGGGGCGCAGGGCGTCCTGCTCGGGCGAGGCCGCGAAGGTGGCGCGCTTTTCGCGGATGATGCGGTGGCGCGGCAGCACGTCGGGGTCGTGGCCCGTGACGGCCGCCACCTCGCGCCACAGCGTCGCCGCCAGCTCCTCCTTGGGCACGTCGAGGTAGCGGTCGGCGTCGGAGATCGTCACCGACAGCCTCCCTTCGAAGGAGAAGATCCATTACCACGTTCTTTTGATCCGCCCCACCATCAGCGGATTGCCGGGCGGCGGGTCGGCCAGGAAATGCGCGTTGACGATGGAGCGGAAGTCGGTCGGCACCGTGAGGCCCGGCACGAGCGTGGCGGCGACGGGTGCCGTGACGGCGAGGATCACGCCGTCGCCGGGCTGGAGGATGGTCGGCTCCTCGTCGGCGAAATCGAGCGCCGACACGCGGCCGCGGTCCAGCGTCAGGCCGCGCAGGCGGTGGTCGAAGCGGATCTCGACGCCGCGCCTCCTCAGCGTGTCGAGCGCGGGGTCGACGAAGGCTTCGGCGAGCCCGTCCGTGGCGACCAGCGGCCGGCAAGCGTCGCCCCCCTTGGCGAGCGACTCGCGGATCACGGCGCCGGCGAGCGACGCGGAGGAGGTCTTCGGGTCGGTGTTCAGCGCGGCGACGAGAAGCGGGTGCCACAGCCGGTCCCACAGCGGACCCTCGCAGCGCATCACGTCCTCGATCCGGTCGCGCGGGCCGGCGCGCAGCAGCTTGCCGAGGTCGAGGTAGTCGCGCCAGCTCGTGCCCGGCACGCGGCGGCGCGCCACGAAGATCCACCAGGGCAGGCGGCCGGCGTTGGGGATCACCTGCCAGCGCGCGCCCGTCGCGAGGTCGGCGAAGTCGAAGGCGGCGTCGCGCGTCGGCTTCAGCTTGTCGGCGGCGCCGACGGCCGCGACGTAGTCGGCCACGGCCCTGTTGCCCGAC
>CALMRL010000102.1 GCA_937873345.1 uncultured Beijerinckiaceae bacterium
GGCGAAGAGCTCGGCGAAGCCGCGCTCGTCGAGGATGCCACGTTCGACGACCAGCACGTGGCGGGCGAGCGGCGCGACGCCGCCGAACCCGAGCGCGCCGATCTTGAGGAAGGCTGAGAATAGGGAAAGAAGTTCCGGCGCCACTGCAACGGCCTCGTCCGCCCGGCCGCTCAATCGATGCCGAGCGACTTGAGCTTGCGGTGCAGCGCCGAGCGCTCCATGCCGATGAATTCGGCCGTTCGCGAGATGTTGCCGCCGAAGCGGCTGACCTGCGCCATCAGGTACTCGCGCTCGAACACCTCGCGTGCCTCGCGCAGCGGCAGGCTCATCAGCTTCTCGCCGCCCGCTCCCGTCGGCGTCGCCGGCACAAGGGCCCCAACCTCGGAGGGCAGCATGTCGGCGGTCATCTCGGCGTCGGGGTCGCCGGAGGCGAGGATCATCAACCGCTCGACGTTGTTGCGCAGCTGCCGGATGTTGCCGGGCCAATCATGCGACTGCAGGATCGCCATCGCGTCCTCGGCGATCTGCCGCCTCGGCAGGCCGGCGTTGGTGGTGAACTGGTCCATGAAGAAGGAGATCAGTTCGGGGATGTCGTCGCGGCGCTCGGCCAGCGGCGGCACCCGGATCGGCACTACGGAGAGGCGGTGGAACAGGTCTTCCCGGAACGTGCCCTCGCTGATCGCGCCGACGAGGTCGCGGGCGCTCGACGAGATGATGCGGACGTCGACGTGCACCTTGGTGTTGCCGCCGACGCGCAGGAACGTCTGCTCGACGAGCACGCGTAGGATCTTGCCCTGTGTCTCGCGTGGCATATCGGCGATTTCGTCGATGTAGAGGGTGCCGCCGTGTGCCTCCTCAAGCTTGCCGACGTAGCGCCCTTCGCCGGCCGTGCCTTCGGCACCGAACAGCTCGTGCTCCATCGTCTCCGGCGTGATCGTCGCGGCGTTGATGGTGACGAAGGGGCCGCTGGCGCGGGCCGACGCCGCGTGGATCATTCGCGCCGTCATCTCCTTGCCGGCGCCCGGCTGGCCGGTGATCATGATGCGCGAGTTGGCGGGCGCCACGCGCTCGATCACTTGGCGGAGCTGGTTCACGGCGGTCGACTTGCCGACCATCTTCGACACCGTGCCGGAGCGCACCTTGAGGTCCGAGACCTCGCGCTTGAGGCGGGAGTTCTCCAGCGCCCGCTCGGCGATCAGCACCAAGCGGTCGGCCTTGAACGGCTTCTCGATGAAGTCGTAGGCCCCAAGCTTGATCGCCGACACCGCGGTCTCGATGTTGCCGTGGCCGGAGATCATCACCACCGGCAGCTGGGGATTCTGCTGCTTGATCAGCTCCAAGACCTGCAGCCCGTCGAGCTTCGAGCCCTGCAGCCAGATGTCGAGGAAGACGAGGCCGGGGCGGCGCGCCGCGATCGCGTTCATCGCCTCGTCGGAGTTCTTGGCCGTGCGGGTGCCGTGGCCCTCATCGGACAGGATGCCCGACACGATCTCTCGGATGTCCATTTCGTCGTCGACGATGAGAATGTCGCTAGCCATTGTCGCTCAAGCCGTTTCGTTGACCTGGAGGATCGCGTCGGGATGATCGGCGATGGAGCGGCCTGCAAGCGCCACCCTGTCGTCGTTCCGGCCAGGAAAGTGCAGACGGACGCGGGCGCCCTGGCCGTGCGGTGCATCGAGCAATTCAAGGCCGCCACCGTGATCCTCCAGGATCTTGGCGACGATCGGCAGGCCGAGGCCGGTGCCTTCGGCACGCGTGGTCATGTAGGGCTCCAGCAGGCGCTGGCGACCTTCCGCGGGGAACCCCTTGCCGTTGTCGACGACGTCGATGGTCACCTCACGGCCGCCCCGCAGCGCGACGCAAACGCGGCCCTTCTCCGCCGGCTCGCGCGCGGCGATGCCTTCGGTGGCGTTCTTGACGATGTTGGTCAGTGCCTGGCTCAGCAGCCGGCGGTCGAAGCGCTCGAGGACGGGCTCAGCCGGCAAGTCTTCCTCGAAGGTGATCTCGGGGTGGGCGACGCGGAGCAGGAAGACGACCCTGCGCACGCACTCGGAAAGGTCGTCGCGCTCCAGCGCCGCTTTCGGCATGCGGGCAAAGGAGGAGAACTCGTCGACCATCCGCTTGATGTCGTCGACCTGGCGCACGATCGTCTCCGTGCACTGGTCGAAGACCTCGCGGTCGGTGGTGATCAGCTTGCCGTACTTTCGCTTGATGCGTTCAGCCGAGAGCTGGATGGGGGTGAGCGGATTCTTGATCTCGTGGGCGATGCGCCGCGCGACGTCACCCCAAGCCGCTGAACGTTGCGCGTCGAGCACGTCGGTGATGTCGTCGAGCGTCACCACGACGCCCTTCTCGGCCTTCGCCGAAGGCTCGCTGGTGACGCGCACGTTGAACAGGCGGTCACGCCCGTTGCGCGACAGCTGCAGCTGGCCCTGGACCAGCCGGTGCACCGAGGAGTGGGCGTCGGCGAGGATCCCGGCGACCTCCGGGACGACGGTATCGGCGGGCTCGCCGAGGACCGAAGCGGCGCCGTCCGGCGCGATCAGGTTCTCGGCCGAAGGATTGAGCGTGGTGATGCGCCCGTCGCCGCCGACGCCGATCACTGCCACCGGCACTCCCGACAGCACCGCCTCGGTGAACAGCCGGCGTTCGTCGATGAGGTTGGAGGCGGCGACAAGCCTGTTCTGCTGTAGCCGCAGCTCGCTCGTCATCTTGTTGAAGGTCTCACCGAGGTGGGCGAGGTCGCCCTCGGACCGGTCGATGCGGACCTGGGTGAACAGGTTGCCCGAGGCGACCTGATCCGTGGCGCTGATCAGCCGACGGATCGGGTCGACGAGCCGGTTGGCGAAGTTCAGGCCAAGCCAGGTCGCCGACAGCAGCATGATCAGGGCGATCGACACGTACATCGTCGCGAAGGCGATGGCGATCGAGGTGCGATGCTGGTCGAAGGCATCGTAGCGCACCACGATTTGCCGAGCCTGCTTGGGAAACTCGACGGAGAAGCTGTCGACGGGGCGCGCGGTGTAGAGATAGGCGTCGGGGAACAGCGCGACGGGGTGGAGCGCGACGAAGGTCTGCTCGCCGTCGAGCAGGGTGCACTCCGGCTCGTTCTTCTTGGCAGCGGCGAACTCGCGCGCCGAAGGCATCGTGATCGCCGTGCCGAGTGCGCCCAGCGTGGCGCCGGTGTTGGCGCGCTCGATCATCGTGCCGTCCGTCTTCAGCAGGGCGGCTGCGGAAAAGCCGAGGAACTTGGCGCGCGAGGCGAAATAGTCGCGCAGGATCGCGCGATCGGCCATTAGGAAGGCGCGGGCGGAGTCGAGGTCCTGCGCCGTCAGCCGGTTCTCCTGGAGGAGCTGGATGCACTGCGCTTCGCGGTAGCGCGTCGCCGCCTCGATGGTGTTCTCGACGAAGCCGCGGACGTCCTTCAGGAAGGCCGGGTTCAGCGAGCGGTCGAGGGCGATCGATCCGACAAGCGCCATCAGGATCACCGGCACCGCCGCGATGATCGAGAACAGCGCGACGATGCGCAGGTGCAGCCTGGCACCGGCAACCCCGGCCCGCCACGCGGCGAGCAGCGACCAGCCCTCGACCACCACCAGCAGAAGCAGGGTGAGGATGGTCAGGGTGTTGGCGACGAAGAGGCCGAGCACCACGGAGGGCGTGGTCCGCACCGGCGTGAAGCCGGCGAACATCAAGAAGGAGGTGGTCGCAACGAGGAGGGCGAGGCCGACCGCGATCGGCCCGAGCCGCGTCAGATGGCGGCGCGGTCCGCCTGCGGCTTGGATCCTCGTCTCCGTCATGCCAGCCGCTTCACCCACCTCATCCGGTGCCGCCATCGCCTGCGGCCACCGACCCTACCTGTTGCAGAATTGCGACAAATCGGGGGCGTAGACGGAGTTTTTCGTGAGGCGATCAGCGCGGCGAGCGCATCAGGCGGATGTCGAGGTCGCGGATTTTCTTGCGCAGCGTGTTGCGGTTGAGCCCCAGCAGTTCGGCCGCCTTGATCTGGTTGCCGCGCGTCGCACCGAGCGCCGCCGAGATCAGCGGCTGCTCCAGCTCGCGCAGGATGCGGTGGTACAGGCCTGGCGGCGGCAGAGCATCTTCGTGCGAGCCGAACAGCTTGGCGAGGTGGCGCTCCACAGCCGTCGACAGCGGAACGACCTCGCCGTCGCCGCCCGATACGGATGCCGTGATGGGCCTGATGGATTGCTGCGGCAGCGAGAACGCGGATTCCGCCGAAAGCTCCATGTCGACGAGCTGCTCGGAAATCAGCTCCTGCGGGTAAAGCGCCGCGAGGCGACGGACGAGGTTCTCCAGCTCCCGAATGTTGCCCGGCCAGCGATAGCGCTTCATCCGCTCCAGCGCGCCCGCCTCGAGATGCTTGCCCGGCAGCCCTTCGTTCATCGCCTGCGTGAAGAAGTGCTGGGCGAGGTCGCCGACGTCCTCGATGCGCTCGCGCAACGGGGGCAGGCGCAGCGGCACGACGTTGAGGCGGAAGAACAGGTCCTCGCGGAACAGTCCCTGCCCGATGAGGATGCGCAGGTCCTTGTTGGTCGCGGCGATGATGCGGACGTTGGTCTTGATCGGCATGCGGCCGCCGACGGTGGTGTACTCGCCCTGCTGCAGCACGCGGAGGAGCCGCGTCTGCGCCTCCATCGGCATGTCGCCGATCTCGTCGAGGAACAGCGTTCCGCCCTCCGCCTGCTCGAACCGACCCGCCGAGCGTTGGTTGGCGCCGGTGAAGGCACCCTTCTCGTGGCCGAACAGCTCGGACTCGATGAGGTCGCGCGGGATCGCCGCCATGTTGATCGCGACGAAGGGCCCCTTCTTGCGCTTGCCATAGTCATGCAGGGCGCGCGCGACCAGCTCCTTGCCGGTGCCGGACTCGCCGGTGATCATCACGGTGAGGTCGGTCTGCATCAGCCGGGCCAGCGAGCGGTAGATTTCCTGCATCGCGGGCGAGCGGCCGACGAGCGGCATGCTCTCGAGGTCTTCGGTCAGCGACGCTCTGGTGCGACCTTTCGGCTCGTTCATCGCCCTGCCGACGATCGATACCAGCTCGCGCAGATCGAAGGGTTTCGGCAGGTATTCGTAGGCGCCCCGCTCCGATGCCTTGATCGCGGTCATGAAGGTGTTCTGCGCGCTCATCACGATGACCGGCAGCTCGGGGCGCAGCTTCTTGATGCGTGGCAGCAGCTCGAAGGCGTTCTCGTCCGGCATCACGACGTCGGTGATGACGAGGTCGCCGTCCCCGGCCTTGACCCAGCTCCACAGCGTCGCTGCTGTCGCGGTGGTGCGCACGTCGTAGCCGGCCCGCGACAGCGCCTGGCTAAGCACGGTGCGGATCGCGGCGTCGTCGTCCGCGACGATGATGTTTCCGGGGTTCATCGGACCTGCCCGGCCGTCATCGCTTCATCCCGCTTCGCCTTGCTCCAAAGCGGCATGCCCTAGCTCCTCGCCCCTTCGCTTGCCGCCGGCATGCGACCGTCCCGAACCACGTGCATCGGCATAAGCACCTTAAAGGTCGTGCGCTGGGCGTGCGACTCGCACTCAACGATGCCGCCGTGGTCGCCGATGATCTTCGCCGTCAGAGCAAGACCGAGGCCAGTTCCGGTGGCCTTGGTGGTGACGAAGGGATCGAAAAGATTGGGCAGCACGCCGGGAGGGATACCCGGGCCGTTGTCGAGGACACAGAACTCCAGCGGCAGGTTCACGGGTGCATCGGAGCCGTTGATCTTCAAGCGCACGCCCGGCCGAAATGCCGTGCGCAACTCGATCTCGCCGTCCGCGCGATCGGGGCCGATCGCCTCGGCGGCATTCTTGGCAAGGTTGAGGAAGACCTGGATCAGCTGATCGCGCGAGCCGAGCACCGGCGGCAGGGACGGATCGTAGCTTTCCTTGATCCGGATGTGGCGGGCAAAGCCGGCCTTGGACACCTTCTTCACGTGGTCGAGCACGGCGTGAATGTTGACGCTCTCGAAGTCCTCGTCGCGGATCGTCGAAAAAGGCTTCATCCGATCGACGAGCTTCACGATGCGGTCGGTCTCGTCGCAGATCAGCCGGGTCAGGGCGCGGTCACCTTCGTTGGCGTCGGCTTCCAGAAGCTGCGCCGCGCCGCGGATGCCGGAAAGAGGGTTCTTGATCTCGTGGGCGAGCATCGAGGCCATCGCCGACATCGATCGGGCGGCACCGCGGCGGGCGTGCTGTCGGTCGAGCTTCTCGGCGATGGAGCGCTCGTGCAGCATCACGATCAGCGTCTTGGACCCCGGCGTCATTGGGGTGACGAAGATGTCGACGAGCTTGTCGATGCCGAGCCGCGGGATGCCGAGTTCCACCCGGTGCTCGTTGATGGTGCCGCCGCCCTGCCGGACGTGGCGGACGAGCGAAACCAGCGAAGATCCGTCCGGCAGCAGGGCCGAAAGCACGTGCTGGCGCGGCGCCGACAGGCTGGTGCCGAAGAAGGCGTCGGCCGCCGGGTTGCTCGACGTCACGACATCGTCGGGGCCAACCGTGAGCACCGGCGTCGGCAGCGCTTCGAGGATGCCGGCGGCACCCGACAGGGGTGCGGGCCGGCTGTTCTCGGCGAGAGTGGGCGCCTGCTCCGGTATGACGCGCCTCATGCCGCGATTCTCCAAGACTCATCCGGCGCGGCGTAGATCGCGTCGAGAAGCTCGTGCACCTCGGCAGGATCGTCCGCCGTGACCAGGGCGAGATGGGCGGCCGAGCCGGCGGGATGGCCGGCGTCGGCGGCATAGCCGGCGAGGTGCTTGCGAGCGTGACGCACGCCCGAGGCCGTGCCGTGCAGATCGAGAAGATCGCCATAGTGCCGGCGCGCGCAGGCAAGGCGCCGAGCACGGCTCGGCGCCTGCCGTTCGTCCCCCGTCCGCAGGGCATGAGCGATGTCGCCGACGAGCCAGGGCCGACCGATCGCCGCGCGCCCGATCATCACGGCGGCGGCACCGGAGGCGGCGAGCATGGCGCGCGCTTCCGCCGTGTCGCGGCAATCACCGTTCGCCACGACCGGAATGGCGACCGCCTCGACCACGGCGCGGATGGCACGCCAGTCTGCGGAACCGGTGTAGAACTGGCAGCGCGTGCGGCCGTGCACGGTGACGAGCGCGACACCCTCGGCCTCGGCGCGGCGCGCGAGTTCCGGAGCGTTGCGCGAAGCATCGTCCCAGCCCAAGCGCATCTTCACCGAGACCGGCACGGCAACGGCGGCGCGCACGGCGCGGATCAGGCCGATGGCGTGATCAAGATCGCGCATCAGCGCCGAGCCGGCGGCGCCGCCGGTGACCTTGCGGGCGGGGCAACCCATGTTGATGTCGACCGCTTCCGCGCCCCACGCCTCGGCGCGTCGCGCCGCCTCGGCGATCGGCCCCGGCAGGCAGCCCGCGACCTGCACGACATGGGGCCCATCACCCAAACTGGCGACGCGGGCCGCGGACGCTTCGACGTACCGCCTGTCGACCATCTCCGAGACCGTGTAGCTCGCGCCGAATTCTTGGGCAGCGCGGCGCATCGCGGCGTCGGTGATGCCAGCCATCGGCGCCAGCACGGCGCCCGGATGGCTGGCGCGCAAGCTGCCTAAAGCAACGGCAAATTTGTTCATGCCTACACTGTAGTCATTCCAGGACGCGGCACAAGTCTCCCGCTCCCTGCGCGATGGCGTGTTTGACGAGGAGGGAAAGCTTCTCCAGAAGACGTTTGCAGGGGTAAGCGGAGACCTGATCCATGGCGGATGGCGCGGCGACTGCGATCCTTGTCGTCGCGGCCGGCCGCGGGTCCCGGGTCGGCACCGAACTGCCAAAGCAGTGGCTCGCGGTGGCGGGAGTTCCGCTTCTCGCCCACACGCTCGCGACGCTTGCCGACAGCGACCGGCCCATCCTGGTGGTCATCCATCCCGACGACGACGACCGATATGCGAACTGCCTTGATGTTCTGCCGCCGGCAACGAGGGAATGGCTGCTGCCGCCGGTATACGGCGCGGCGACGCGGCAGGGCAGCGTCCGCCTCGGCCTGGAGCGGCTGGCGGCCCTGCCCTCGCCGCCGGAGCTGGTGCTGATCCATGACGGCGCACGGCCGTTTGCCACGCCAGCTCTTGTTGAGCGGGCCATCGCCGCGGCGCGGCAGAACGGTGCCGCCATCCCCGCCGTCGACGTCGTCGACACGATCAAGACGGTGGATGCCGCCGGCCGCGTCCTCGCCACCCCCGAGCGGGCGACCCTTCGCGCCGTGCAGACGCCGCAGGCGTTCCGCCTTCCCTTGATCCTCGCCGCCCATCGCGCGGCGGAGGCGGCCGGCGCCGGTGCCCTGACCGATGACGCCGCCGTCGCGGAGTGGGCCGGCCATCCGGTCCACGTCTTTCTCGGAGAGCCCCGCAACATGAAAGTGACTACGCGCGAGGATGTCACCGCGGCGGAGGCACGGCTGATGAGCGAGTGCCCGGACGTGCGGATGGGCCAGGGGTACGACGTTCATGCCTTCGGCCCCGGCGACGGCGTCTGGCTCGGCGGCTACAAGGTGCCGCACGAGCAGGGGCTGCTCGGCCATTCCGACGCGGACGTGCTCTCGCATGCGATCACCGACGCACTCTACGGCGCGCTCGGCGACGGCGACATCGGCAGCCATTTCCCGCCCTCCGACCCGCAGTGGAAGGGCGCGGCCTCGTCGATCTTCCTGAAGGCGGCGGTCGAGGCTGTGCGGGCGCGCGGCGGCATGATCGCGCACATCGATGCCACGGTGGTCTGTGAGCATCCCAAGGTCGGGCCGCACCGCGACGCCATCCGGCGCAGCCTCGCCGAGCAGACCGGCCTGGCGCTCGACCGGGTCGCGGTCAAGGCGACGACCTCCGAGCGGCTCGGCTTCACCGGGCGCGGCGAGGGCATCGCCACGCTGGCGGTGGCCACCGTGCGCCTGCCGGTGCGCCGATGATGCCGCCCGAGACCACCGTTGCGGTGACGGCGCTCCTCAAGCTGTTCAAGGAATGCGGGCTGACGATCGCAACGGCGGAGTCCTGCACCGGCGGGCTGCTCGCCGCGGCGCTGACCTCCGTCTCGGGATCGAGCGCGGTGGTTGAGCGCGGCTTCGTCACCTATACCAATATCGCCAAGACGCAGTCGCTCGGCGTGCCGCACTCGTTGCTGAACGCCCACGGCGCGGTGAGCGCGGAAGTGGCGCGGGCCATGGCGGAGGGAGCGCTCGCCCGCTCCAACGCCGATGTGTCGATCGCCATCACCGGCATTGCCGGCCCCGGCGGCGCCGTGCCGGGCAAGCCGGTGGGCCTGGTATATTTCGGCTTGGCACGCGAGCACATGCGAACGCAGGCGGTGGAGCGGCGCTTCGGCGCGCTCGGCCGGGGCGGGGTCCGCGAGGCCTCGGTCGCCTTCGCCCTCGACCTGCTCCGGCAGGCCGCCGGCTAGGATCCCATCGTCGGCCGGGGTTTCAGGCCGAGCTGTCCGCCGACCGGCGCTCCTCCGCCACGCTTGAAGGCGAGCGGTAATGCTTGTGCTCGTCGCCCTGCCCCGCAGCCGGCACGACCTTCTGCCCGGGCCGGCCGTAGACTTGGTTGGCGCGCCGCTCGAAGGCGGTGGCGAAGGCGCGGAACGCTTGATCGAACATCGAGCCAACCAGAAGCGCGAGCATCCGGCTCTTGAACTCGTATTCGATGTGGAAAGAGACTTGGCTGCCCCCCTGCGCCTTGCCCAGCGCGCCATTCGGCTCCTGCGGCAGATCGCGGAACACCCAGCGGTTCTTCAGGTAGCGAAAGGGGCCGTCGATGTATTCGACATCGATATGGCTCGCCGCCCGGTCGCAGCTGACGCGGGTCTTGAACGATTCGCTCACCGCCTTGAAGCCGACCTGCATCCGCGCGACGAACACCTCCCGTTCACCCTCGCGGTGCTGCTCGATCAGCTCGAGCCCGGTGCAGAAGGGCAGGAATTGCGGATAGGCTCGCACGTCCGCGACGAGATCGAACATCTGCGCGGCCGAATGCTGGACGCGTCGCGTCGTGTCGAAGATCGGCATCGGCCCTCATAGCATGCGAAATCGCCGGCGAAACAGCGTCGCGCGGTCGCTGCCGCCAGCCGCCCGACGGTCGCGACCGGGCGTGAACGGGAGGGGCCGCCGTTCGTTCGCAGCACTCCGATAGCAGAGGTGCCGCATGACCACCGAGATGACCCAAAGCGCCAAGACCATCCATTCCATGATCCGCGTCATCGACGAGGCTCGCTCGACCGAGTTCTACCGCCGCGCCCTCGGGTTGGAGGTCGCCGACCGCTACCCCATGGAGGGCTTCACCATCGTCTACCTCCGCAATGCGAAATCGCCCTTCGAGCTGGAGCTGACGGTGAACGGCGACCGCGACAAGCCCTACGGGAAGGGCGACGGCTACGGCCACCTCGCCGAGCTGGTCGACGACCTCGAGGCCGAGAACGCGCGGATGAAGAGCGAGGGGCTGGAGCCGACCGAGATCAAGTCGCTCGACCTCGGCGGCAAGGCGCAATTCTTCTTCGTCGAGGACCCCGACGGCTACAAGATCGAGGTGATCGGCCGCTCGGGGCGCTTCAAGGACTATTGAGCGGCGACAAGCGTCCCGAGCCGAGCCTGCCGCGCCGCCTTCAGGCGCGTGAAATCGTCGCCGGCGTGGTGCGAGGAGCGAGTCAACGGCGACGCCGAGACGACCAGGAAACCTTTCGCCAGCGCCTGCGTCTCGATCGAGGCGAACTCGTCCGGCGGCACGAAGCGCATCACGGCGTGGTGCTTGCGCGTCGGCTGCAGGTACTGGCCGACGGTGAGGAAGTCGACATCGGCCGAGCGCAGGTCGTCCATCACCTGCAGCACCTCATGGCGCTCCTCGCCCAGCCCCACCATGATGCCGGACTTGGTGAAGATCGAGCCGTCCAGCTCCTTGACGCGTTGCAACAGGCGCAGCGAGTGGAAGTAGCGGGCGCCCGGCCGCACGGCGAGGTACTTCGACGGCACCGTCTCAAGGTTGTGGTTGAAGACGTCGGGGCGCGCCGCGACCACCACGTCGAGCGCTCCCGGCTTGCGCAGGAAGTCGGGCGTGAGGATCTCCACCGTCGTCGCGGGCGAGCCGGCGCGGATCGCCGCGATCACGGCGGCGAAGTGCGCGGCGCCACCGTCGGCAAGGTCGTCGCGGTCGACCGAGGTGATCACCACGTGCGCCAAGCCGAGCTTGGCGACGGCATCGGCGATGCGCTGCGGCTCGCGGGCGTCGAGGCCGCGCGGCAGGCCGGTCTTGACGTTGCAGAAGGCGCAGGCCCGCGTGCAGGTGTCGCCCATGATCATGAAGGTGGCGTGGCGCTTCGACCAGCACTCGCCGATATTGGGACAGCCGGCTTCCTGGCACACCGTCACCAGGCCGTGCTGGCGCACGATGGCGTTGGTCGCCTCGTACTGCGGCGAACCCGGTGCCTTGACCCTGATCCAGGCGGGTTTCGGCAGCTGCGGCTGATCCGGCTTGTGCACCTTCTCGGGGTGACGCGGCTTGTCGGCCGGCGGCATCCCCTCGCCCGCCGCGGCGAGGCGAGGATCGAGCGTCACATCCAGCATCGGCACCTCCCTCACCGTTCGCCGGCCATCCTTACGGCCTCGCGAGAGAAATAGGTACGCTGGGCTCGCACGGCAGCTTGTATCGCGCCTGCATCCATCGGTCACTGGACAGAGCAGCGTGTGCAATGAACCCGCTCAAGCCAGCGTTCTTTGCCACACGACGGTGCGGTGTCGCCGTGAAAGGCGCGGGAGCCGGCCGATGATGTTCGTGATGGGTGCGATCTCTTTCCTGGGCGGCGTGCTCAACACCGTCCAATCCGGCTCCAATGCGACGCTCGCCAAGACGCTGCATCAGCCGATCCTCGCGGCCCTCATCGTCACCGCGGTGAACAGCGTGGCCTACCTCGCCCTCGCTCCCTTCATCGGGCTGCACCTGCCGAAGGCTGCCGCCTTCGCCGACGTGCCGTGGTGGGCTTGGCTCGGCGGCGCCTTCGGCGGCGTCTACGTTCTCGCTTCGATCTTCTTCGCGGAGAAGCTCGGCGGCGGCATCTTCATCGGTCTGACCGTCACCGCCGGCGTCATCACCTCGCTGGTGATGGACCACTACGGCCTGGTCGGGTTCAAGCAGCATACGGCGAGTTGGCCACGTATCGCCGGCGCGGTGCTGATGATCAGCGGGCTGGCCCTCGTCGCCACTTTCTGAGGCGACTCGCCGCGACCTACTTGTGGATGACCTGCCCGTAGGCGTCGAGCACGCTCTCGTGCATCATCTCCGACAGGGTCGGATGCGGAAAGACGGTGTGCATCAGCTCCTCCTCCGTGGTCTCGAGGTTCATCGCGACCACATACCCCTGGATCAGCTCCGTCACCTCGGCGCCGACCATGTGGGCGCCGATCAGCTTGCCGCTCTTGGCATCGAAGATCGTCTTGACCATGCCATCCGGCTCGCCGAGCGCGATCGCCTTGCCGTTGCCGGCGAAGGGGAAGCGGCCGATCTTCAGTTCGAAGCCGGCCTCGCGCGCCTTGGCCTCCGTCATGCCGACCGAGGCGACCTGCGGCTGGCAATAGGTGCAGCCGGGAATCATCGCCTTCTCGATCGGGTGCGGATGCCTGCCGGCGATCGCCTCGACGCAGACCGTGCCCTCGTGCTCCGCCTTGTGCGCCAGCATCGGCGGCCCGGCGACGTCGCCGATGGCGTAGAGGCCTTCGACGCCGGTGCGGCCGAACTGGTCGATCTTCACGAGTCCCCGCTCGAACTGCACGCCGAGCTTTTCGAGCCCGATGCCCTCGACGTTGCCGACGACTCCGACCGCCGAGATCAGGCGCTCCGCCCTAATCTCCTGGCGGGCCCCTTTGGCGTCCTCCACCGTGGCGGTGACATCGTCGGTGCCCTTCCTCACCTGCGTCACCTTGGTCGAGGTGAGGAAGGTGATGCCCTGCTTCTCGAAGCGCTTGCGCGCGAGCGCTGCGATCTCGGCGTCTTCAACGGGGAGGATCTGCGGCAGCACCTCGATCACCGTCACATCGGTGCCCATGGTGCGGTAGAAGGAGGCGAACTCGATGCCAATCGCACCCGAACCCATCACGATCAGGCTCTTGGGGAACGCCTTCGGCACCATCGCCTCGAAGTAGGTCCAGATCAGCCTGCCGTCGGGCTCGATGCCCGGCAGCACGCGAGGCCGCGCCCCGGTCGCGACGATGATGTGCTTAGCCCTGTAGGTGCCCTGCCCCAGCGTGCCCTTCGGCGGCGGGTTCTGCGGCTGCGCTGCGTCGGGCTTGGGCGGTCCGACCACCACCTCGCCGGGGCGCGGGACGTTGGCCTGCCCCCAGATCACGTCGACCTTGTTCTTCTTGAGCAGGAAGCCGACACCGGTCGCGAGCTGCTGCGACACGCCGCGCGAGCGCTTGACCACCGCCGCGGGGTCGAAACCGACTTGGCCCTCGATCGTCAACCCGTAGTCCGCGGGGTGCTGCAGGTAGTGGTAGATCTCGGCCGAGCGCAGCAGCGCCTTGGTCGGGATGCAACCCCAGTTCAGGCAGATGCCGCCAAGGTGCTCGCGCTCGACCACTGCGGTGCGGAAGCCGAGCTGCGCGGCGCGGATCGCGGTGACGTAGCCGCCAGGCCCGGCGCCGATCACGATGACGTCGTAAGCATCTGCCATGGAAGAGGTGTCTCCAGCTGCGGTCGGCGCGGCGCGCCTAGACCAGCATGCCCATCGGGTTCTCGATCAGCCGCTTGAATGCGCCCAGCAGCTCCGCCCCCAGCGCGCCGTCGACTGCGCGATGGTCGGTCGAGAGCGTCACGCTCATCACCGTCGCGACCGAAGGCGCACCGCCCTTCACCACCACGCGCTTCTCGCCGACGCCCACCGCCAGGATCGTCGCGTGCGGCGGGTTGATCACAGCGGAGAAGTTGCGGATGCCAAACATGCCGAGGTTCGACACGGCGGTGGTGCCGCCGGTGTACTCCTCCGGCTTCAGCTTGCGGGCCTTGGCACGCGCGGCCATGTCCTTCATCTCGTTGGAGATCGCCGACAGCGTCTTGCTCTCGGCGCGCCGGATCACCGGGGTGATCAGGCCGCCGGGGATCGATACGGCGACGCCGACGTCGGAGTGGCGGTGCTTGAGCATCGCTCTCTCGGTCCAGGTGGCATTGGCGTCGGGCACGCGCTGCAGGGCGAGCGCCATCGCCTTGATGACGAAGTCGTTCACCGACATCTTGAAGAGCGGCTTGCCCTCCCTGCTCTGCCCTGCCGAGGCGTTGATCTGCTCCCGCAGCGCCAGCAGAGCGTCGAGTTCGCAGTCCAGCGACAGGTAGAAGTGCGGGATCGTGCCCTTGGCCTCGGTGAGGCGGCGGGCGATCGTCTTGCGCATGTTGTCGTGCGGCACCTCCTCGTAGCTGCCGGCTTCGAACATCGTCTTGATCACGCTGTCGGGTGCGGTCGGGGCGGCGGCGTTGCGGACGTCCGGCACCTTGCCACTGGCAGCGAGCTGCGGGGCGGCCGCGGGCTGGGATGCGGCCGCTATGGGAGCGGCCGACGCGACCTTCGGCGCCTTCTCGGCCGCGCGCACGTCGCGTTCGACGATACGGCCGCCGGGGCCCGTGCCTGTGATCGCACCGAGGTCGAGCCCGGCTTGGCTGGCGAGGCGACGCGCGAGCGGCGAGGCGAAGACACGCCCGGAGCCGTCGGCAGAGACACCAGCCGCGGAGACGGCCAGCGGCTTCCCGCCCCGAAAGGCCTCGGCCGTGCCGGTCGTCAAGGGCGCGCCGGCGGTAGCGCCCGGCCGCTCGTACTGCAGGACCTGATCGTCGGGTTTCACGACGCCGGGGCTCGCCGGCGCCGAAGCGTCGGGGGCAGCCGCAGCCGACGCGGCAGCGGAAAGGTCCTCGCCCTCCTCCGCAATCAGGCCGATCACCTGGTTGACCGGCACGTCGGCCGAGCCCTCCGGCACGACGATCCTGGCGAGCACGCCCTCGTCGACCGCCTCGACCTCCATCGTCGCCTTGTCGGTCTCGATCTCGGCGAGCACGTCGCCGGACTTGATCGCGTCGCCCTCCTTCTTCAGCCACTTGGCGAGGGTGCCCTTCTCCATCGTCGGGGAAAGGGCGGGCATCAGGATGTCGATGGGCATGTCGTCCTACTTGTAGCAGACGGCTTTGCAGGCGCGGACCACGTCGTCCACGTTGGGCAGCGCCAGCTTCTCGAGGTTGGCGGCGTAAGGCATCGGCACGTCCTTGCCGGTGACGCGCATCACCGGCGCGTCCAGCTCGTCGAAGGCGCCCTCCATGATCACCGCGATGATCTCGGCGCCGATGCCGCTCTGCGGCCAGCCTTCCTCGACCGTGACGCAGCGATGCGTCTTGCGCACTGACGTGAGGATCGCCTCGCGGTCCATCGGGCGGATGGTGCGCAGGTCGATCACCTCGGCCTCGATTCCCTCCCCGGCCAGCGCCTCGGCGGCCTTTAGCGCGTAGGTCATGCCGATCGAGAAGGAGATGATCGTGACGTCGGTGCCCTCGCGGGCGACGCGGGCCACCCCGATCGGGATCGTGAAGTCATCGAGCTTCGGCACGTCGAAGCTGTGGCCGTAGAGGATCTCGTTCTCGAGGAAGATCACCGGGTTGGGATCGCGGATCGCGCTCTTCAGCAGGCCCTTGGCATCGGAGGCCGTGTAGGGCGCCACCACCTTGAGGCCGGGCACGGACGAGTACCAGGCGGTGTAGTCCTGCGAGTGCTGGGCGCCGACGCGCGCCGCCGCGCCGTTGGGGCCGCGAAACACGATCGGGCAGCCCATCTGCCCGCCCGACATGTAGAGGGTCTTCGCCGCCGAATTGATGATCTGATCCATCGCCTGCATG
>CALMRL010000103.1 GCA_937873345.1 uncultured Beijerinckiaceae bacterium
GCGCGCAATCGAGCGCGTTGCGCGCGGCGCCGGCCGGCAGCAGCGACTGCAGCGCGGCCCGGTCGGGCTTCGTCTCGATGGCCTCTCGCACGCGCCCGATCTGCGCCAGCACACTCGCCGCGCTCTCGCCGTAGCGGGCGTAGGGCACGCACTCGCCGCGCCCGCGCGCCGAGCCGTCGCTCACCGTGGCGACCACCACCTCGGCCTGGGTCTTCGACCCGCGCGCGATGGCGAAGCGCCCGGCGATCGGGAACATCTCGGTCGCGGCGTCGAGCCGGCACAGCCCGGCGCTTCGGGATGCCGCTCCTCGTCGGCTCACGGAGAGCGGTTCGCCTCGGCACCCCGCAGCACGCCGTCGAGCTTGGCGCCCTCGAAGGCCTGCAAGCGGGCGCCTTCGAGGTCGGCACCGGCGAGGCGGCCGGCGACCTTGGCCGCTGAGAGCAGCGAGCGGACCTCCCCCGCGGTGAGGTCGGCCTCCCGTTCGGGGTCAGCGAAGCCGGCCGCCTGTCCGACGCCGGCGGCGAGCAGGGCTAGAGCGAGACCCACCCTGGCCAGCATGAGGGCATCTCCCGGGAGCGTCGCCGCGCGACCGTATCCTTGTGCGTCGTTCCGCGGGGCGCCGCAAGCCGGTGCGCGGTTGGCGCGGCCCCGGAAGTGGCTCGCGCGCCAAGGGCGGCGTCGCGGCGAGGTCGGCGGGTGCCTACAGCCCCAGCACCCTGGCATGGTGGGCGAAGTGGTCTTCCATGAACGTCTGCATGAAGTAGTAGGAGTGGTCGTAGCCCTGCTGCATCCGCAGGTTCAGGCCCTGGCCGGCGTCCTTGCATGCCGCCTCGAAGAGGTGAGGGTGCAGCTCGCCCTCCAGGAACTGGTCGGCCGTACCCTGGTCGACCAGGATGTGGGACGTCTTCTTGCCAGCCTTGACCAGCTCGGTCGCGTCCCAATCATGCCAGCTCGCCTTGTCCGGCCCGAGGTAGTTGCCGAGCGCCTTCTCGCCCCAGGGGCAGGACGATGGGGCGACGATCGGCGCGAAGGCCGAGACCGACCTGAAGCGCTCTGGCTGGCGCAAGGCATGGACCAGCGCGCCATGGCCGCCCATCGAGTGGCCGAAGATGCCGAACTTCCGCGTGTCGATGGGGAAGTTCTCGGCCACCAGCTCGGGCAGCTCGTGCCCAACGTAGGTGCCCATCCGGTAGCCGTCCTTCCACGGCGCCTGCGTGGCGTCGACGTAGAAGCCGGCGGCGATGCCGAAATCGTACTTGTCGGCGTCGCCGGGATAGCGCTTCTCGCGCTGGCTCGTATCCGGCGCGACCAGGATGATGCCGTGTTTCGCCGCGAGGCGCTGCGCGCCGCCCTTGATGATGAAGGTGGTGTGGTCGCAGGTCAGCCCGGCGAGGTACATCAGGGCGGGCAGCTTGCCGCCGTCTTTCGCCTGCGGCGGCAGGTATACCGTGAAATTCATCGGCCCACCGACGGCATCGGAGCGGTGCTTGTAGAAGCTGTTCTCGCCGCCGAAGCAGACGTGGCTGCCGGTCTTCTCCGGGGCGGCCATCAGTATTTCACCACGGTGCGGATGCCCTTGCCCTCGTGCATGTCGTGGAAGCCGTCGTTGATCTTGTCGAGCGGGATGATGTCGGTGATCAGGTCGTCGATGTTGATCTTGCCGTCCATGTACCAGTCGACGATGCGCGGCACGTCGGTACGGCCCCGCGCGCCGCCGAAGGCCGAGCCGCGCCAGTTGCGGCCGGTGACGAGCTGGAAGGGCCGCGTCGCGATCTCGGCGCCGGCGGGGGCGACGCCGATGATGATCGAGGTGCCCCAGCCCTTGTGGCAGCACTCCAGCGCCTGACGCATCACGGTGATGTTGCCGGTGCAGTCGAAGGTGTAGTCCGCGCCGCCCTTGGTCAGCTCGACGAGGTGGTTGACGATGTTGGTGCCGGCCGGCAGGTCCTTGGGATTGACGAAGTCGGTCATGCCGAACTGCCGGGCGATGTTGGCCTTCGAGTTGTTGATGTCGACGCCGACGATCTGCTCGGCGCCGATCATCTTCAGGCCCTGGATGACGTTGAGGCCGATGCCGCCCAGCCCGAACACCACGCCGCGGCAGCCGTACTCGGCCTTGGCGGTGAACAGCACCGCGCCGACGCCGGTGGTGACGCCGCAACCGATGTAGCAGATCTTGTCGAAGGGTGCGTCCTCGCGCACCTTGGCGAGCGAGACCTCCGGCAGCACGGTGTAGTTCGAGAAGGTCGAGCAGCCCATGTAGTGGTAGATCGGCTTGCCCTGGTAGGAGAAGCGCGAGGTGCCGTCGGGCATCACGCCGCGGCCCTGCGTGGCGCGCACCTTCTGGCAGAGGTTGGTCTTCTTCGAGAGGCAGTAGTCGCACTCGCGGCATTCCGCGGTGTAGAGCGGGATGACGTGGTCGCCCTTCTTCAGCGACGTGACGCCGGGACCGACCTCCACGACGACGCCGGCTCCCTCGTGGCCGAGGATCGAGGGGAAGATGCCTTCGGAATCCTGGCCCGACATGGTGTAGGCGTCGGTGTGGCAGAGGCCGGTGGCCTTGACCTCGACGAGGACCTCGCCCTCCTTCGGCCCCTCGAGGTCGACCTCGACGATCTCCAGCGGCTTCTGCGCTTCGAAGGCGACGGCGGCGCGGGTCTTCATCGGCGGTCTCTCCCTGGGGCTTTGCGCTGTCCCTACATGGCTTCGGCCGGGGGGGCTAGGCGCGCGGCGGCAAAAATTCCTGGCGGTGATCGCTGCCGAATTTTGATCCCTCGGGTGCTTGTTACACTATCCGCGGTGGATCGCGGGCGGACGGGCATCAGGGCGAGCGTTCCATCAGCCCGAGGCTCCCGCCCGCGTGCTATCCGAACGGATGAAACGCCAGCACGTAGAAGACGATGCCGACGAGCAGCGTCGCGAAGAACATCAGGCCGTCGAACACCAGTCGGCCGTTGAAGGGATGCTTCGGGCCCCTTCTTGCTCCATCCTCCGTCATCGCCTGTCCCCGCTCCCGTGATCTCGTCCGTGTTGCAAGAGCCGATCCACCACCGCAATGGGGCGGCCTCTCCGGGTTGGATGCGGCAACGAGCTTGTCGCGCGCCGCCGCATCCGACTAAGAAGGTGCCGGCCATTGGCCGCGCCTCCGGATTTGCCGCGAGGAGTTGGCGTCGGCGATCGCGGGACCATGGCCGCCGCCGGGCAGGGGAGTTTTCGGGGTGCCGACCCTTTTCCGCCTGCTGCTCGTGATCGGCGTCCTCGCCGGGCTCGCCTACGGCGCGATGCTCGCCATGGTCACCTTAATGGCGCCGCAGCCGCACGACGTTTCCGAAACGGTCGCCCTGCCCAAGTCGCCGAAATAGGCACTAAGCCTCGCGCCGCTCGCCTGCGCGGTAGCCGAGCACCTTGACGTAGCGCGCGACCTCGTCGGCCGGCCCTAAAAACTTGGCGGGATTGTCGGAAAGCTTCACCGCCGGGCGGCCGTCGACGGCGAACACCTTGCACACCAGCGACACCGGCTTCAGGTCGAGGTCGGCCGGCGCGCAGCCGACGAAGTCGTTGGTCAGCGCCGTGCCCCAGCCGATCGAGACCTGCACGCGGTCGCGCAACGCCCGCACGCTCGTTTCGATCGTGTCGACCGTCATCGCGTCGGACAGGATGACGAGCTTCTCCCGCGGGTCGCGGCCGCGCGAGCGCCACCAGGCGATCAGCTCCTCCGCCGCCTCGACCGGCGGCTTGGAGTCGGGTCGTGCTCCGGTCCAGTCGGCCGCCCAGTCCGGCGCGGCGGCGAGGAAGTTGGCGGTGCCGAAGGTGTCGGGCAGCAGCACCAGCAGGTTGCCGGCGTAGAGCCTGGTCCAGGCCTCCAGCATCGCATAGGGCGCGGCGCGCAGCTCTTCGTCGTCGCGGGCCTGTGCGGCGAACACCATCGGCAGCTCATGGGCGTTGGTGCCGATCGCCTCCAATCCGAGGTCCATCGCCAGCTTGACGTTGGACGTTCCGGTGAAGCTCGCGCCCAGCCCGTGCCTCAGCGCCTCGACGCACCAGCGCTGCCACAGGAAGGAATGGCGACGCCGCGTGCCGAAGTCGCCGAGCCGCAGCGGCCCCTCCCGCGCCAACGCCTGCAGCCGCTCGACCTTGCTCCACAGCTTGGCCTTGGCCCTGCTGTAGAAAAGGTCGAGCGCGAAGCGGTCGAGCCTGGCGATGGCCGCCCGCGCCCGCAGCTCCGAGACGATGGCGAGGCAGGGCACCTCCCACATCGTGGTGTGGGTCCACGGCCCGTCGAAGGACAGCTCCAGCTGCCCGTCCTTCTCGGCCAGCTCGTAGGGACCGAGCTGGAACCCGCACAGGAACTCGATGAAGGCCGGCTCGAAGATCTGCCCCTTGCCGTAGAAGCTGTTGTTGGCGAGCCAGATCAGCTCGTTCTTCTCGAAGCGCAGGGTGCGGACGTGGTCGAGCTGGCGGCTGAGTTCGTCGCGGTCGATCACCTCCGCGAGCTTGATCTTGTTCGAACGGTTGCGCAGGCCGAAGCGGACGCGGGTGTCGCGTTTCAGCTTCCAGATCATCTGCAGCATCAAGAACTTGTAGAAGTCGGTGTCGAGGAGCGAGCGCACGATTGGGTCGAGGCGAGCGGATCGGTCGTAGGCACGCTGGGCGAGGTCGATGGTCATGGGTTAGCCGGTCCGATGGCGGGCGCGCGACGCGGAGGCTATAGGGTCGGCCCCGGACGTTCTGGGATTCATCCGCATGCGATCCGTGCAGCTCCGGCGCCTCGGCGCCGTCGCCATCCTGCTTACCGCAATTCTCGCGCATGGTCCCGCTTGCGGTCCGGCGCGCGCCGCCGGCCCGTCCTTCTCCTGCGACAAGGCGAGCGCGCCGGTCGACCGGGCGATCTGCGGCGATGCCGAGCTGTCCGCGCTGGACCTGACCCTGGAGCGCGCCTTCCGCGCCGCCCTGGCGAGCGACCCCGCCGGCCACGACGAGATGCTGAAGGCGCAACGCCGATGGCTGAAGGGCCGCGCCGACGCCTGCCACCTCGCCAGGGCCGGCGAAGGGACGAAGGAACAGGTGGCCTGCCTGACGGGATTGATGAAGGATCGCATCGCCGGCCTGCAGCCGCGCGATCCTCGCGACGTGATCCTGGCAGGCAGGATCGCCGACGAGATACGGCTCATGGATGGCTACGTCGGCCAGCCGGGATCGCTGGTCGAGGCGCTGGGCAAGGACGCGGATAGTCCGGTGCGCTTCACTTTGGGCGACAAGCTGACGAAAGCGCTCACGGCGAAGCTTCCCGGCATCTCGGATGACCTCGAACAGGAGGGAAAAGTCTATCGCCTGACCGAGGAGCCGGCGACGCTTGCCGTCGCCGCGACGGGAGGCACGGCGCATTGCTGGTCCTACGGCATCTTCCGCGAGGTTGGAGGGCAATACGAGGCCCTGTCCGATCCCGACCCGGGCGAGGAGGGAACGCACTGCGGCGACGATATTGGCTTTGGCCGCACCGCCACGGCGGGAGGCGACCCAGGCCTGCTGCTGTTCGCCGATGCGACCTACGCTCTCGACAGGCCGACCATGCTGCTCGTCGCCCTTCACGGTGATCGGTGGCGCAGAGTCGGCGCCTTTGCCCTGCACTACGAGACGGCACTCGCCATGGCAGCGCGCTCCTGCGCAGCGCAGGCGGCCTGCGCCGACCTCGCCGCCGATGCCCTCGACCTCGCCCGTGCGCGGGATGCCGCCGGTGCCTCCGCTCCGGATCGGCTCGGTGCCGCGGCGCGGACCGCCGCGCTGCAAGAGGCCGAGCAGAAGCCGCTGCCGGTGTTCGGCAAGGACAAGTTCGGCGCCTGGAGCGACTTCGAGACCGATGCTCCTGTCTACAAGTTGGCGACGACGAGCGGCACCGTCGCGATGCGCATCTCGCACGCCACGATCGGCTGGCGGACCAATGAGGATTACATCGTCGCCGCCTACCGCGACGATGGCGGGACGTGGCACCCGATCGCCGGCTTCCAGATCGCCAAGTCCCGCGTCAGGCTTCGCGCCGTCACCGTCGAGTAGGCTCACCCCGTCTCGGCCAGCAACCGCCCCGCCGCCGCCCGCGCCTCGTCGGTCACCACGGCGCCGGCGAGCATGCGCGCGATCTCCTCCTTGCGGGCGCCGTCGAGCAGCGGCGTCACCCGCGTCGCCACGCGGGCGCCGCGGTCGAGCGCGTCCTTGG
>CALMRL010000104.1 GCA_937873345.1 uncultured Beijerinckiaceae bacterium
GCCGGGGCGCCGTGGTCGAATTGACCGCCGTCCCCGTCCGGTTGAGACCGGGCCATGATCGGCAGCCGCGCCGACCTCAATTCGCGCGCGCGACCTCGACGAGATTGTCCGAGAACGACGGTGCGTGTCCCATGTCGGTGAAGGCGCCCGACGAGATGCTGTTCACCGTGCCCTCGTTGAGCTGGCGCCAATAGCCCAGCGTCGCGACGACCAGTCCGGGCTTCACGTCATCGGTGATGCGCGCCACGCCCTTGAACGCACCCCGCCCGTTGGCGACCTGCACGCGGTCGCCATTGACGATGCCGCGGGCGTCGGCGTCGACCTGGTTGATCATCACGAACTGTTCGCCCTGGCCCTTCTGCTTGTCCTTCATGTTGGCGTAGCAGGAGTTCAGGAAGTAGTGGCTCTTCGGCGACACGATGTTGAGAGGGTAGCGCTTGGCCAGCTCCGGGTCGTTCGCGTGGGACTCGCGTGGGACGAGGTAGTCGGGCAGCGGGTCGAGCGCCTCGCCGGGCTGGAACGCCTCGTACATCTGCCGGAAGGGCGGAGCGACGAAGTTCGTGGCGCCCTCGACCTTCAGCATGCACTTGCCGGTCGGGGTTGGGAAGTTGCCCTCGCGATGAGGCGCCCGATCATCCGGCGTGCCGACCTTGAGGCGGGCGAAGCCGTGCGTGCGCATGTACTGCAGGTCGATGCCCTCGCAGGCCGGCGCGTTCCAATCGACGTAGTGCTCCAAGCACTCCGTGTCGGTCCACTTGAAGTTCTCGTCCTCGAAGCCGAGCCGGGCGGCCAGGCGGCGGAAGATCTCGTTGTTGGGGATCGCCTCGCCGGGCGCCTCGGCGCATTTGGTGTTGTAGGTCAGGTAGAGGTGCCCCCAGGACAGGATCATGTCCTCCATCTCCGCGCCCATCGTCGCCGGCAGCAGGATGTCGGCATAGGAGGCGGTGTCCGAGATGAAGTGCTCCGCCGAGACCATGAACAGGTCCTCGCGCATCAATCCTTCGACGATCTTGTCCGTCTCGGGCGCCTGCGTCACCGGGTTCGAGTTCCAGCACATCATCGACATGATCGGCGGGTCGAGCTTCATCTCGCCGGTGAGCGCGCGGCCGATCTGCAGGTTGCTGACGACGCGGGTGCCGTCCGGGATCAGGTCGGGCCGGCAGATCACGTCGAACTTGTAGGGGTGCTCCCACACGCCCATTTGCGTGATGCCGCCGCCGACGTGGCGCCACGCGCCGGTGAGCGCCGGGATGCAGGTGACCGCGCGGATGGTCTGACCGCCGCCGAAGTGCCGCTCCAGCGCCACGCCGATGCGGATGCCGACCGGCTGCGCGGTCGCCATCTCGCGGGCGAGCTTGCGGATGTCGTCGGCCGGGACGCCGGTGATCGCCGCGGCCCACTCGGGCGTGCGGGTGCTGGCCCGCTCCTTGAGCTCGTCGAAGCCGATCGTGTGATTGTCGACATAGTCCTGGTCGACGAGGCCCTGCGCGATGATGGAGTTGATCAGCGCCATCGCGAGCGCGCCGTCGGTGCCGGGCTTCGGCGCGATGTGCCAGTCCGCCGCCTTGGCGGTACGCGAGGCGTAGGCGTCGATGACGACCACCTTGGCGCCCTTCTTCTGGGCATCCTTGACGATGGCCCAGTGGTGCAGGTTGGTGCTGACGCTGTTGCACGCCCAGATCACGATGTACTTGGAGTGGATGTAGCTGTCGAGGTCGAGGCCCGCGGTGGGACCGACCGTCAGCAACCAAGCCGTGCACGAGCCTTCGCCGCAGAAGGTCCGCTCGGTCACGGTGGCGCCCATGCGGTTGAAGAAGGCGTCGCCGCCGTTCAATCCGTGCACGAGACCCTGGTTGCCGAGGTAGCTGTAGGGGGCGATGGCCTGCGGGCCGTACTTGTCGATGATCGCCTTCCAGCGCGTGACGATGGTGTCGAGGGCCTCGTCCCAGCTGATGCGCTCGAACTGCTTCGAGCCCTTCGGCCCGACGCGCTTCATCGGATAGAGCAGCCGATCAGGGTGGTAGTGCCGCTTCTCATAGTCCTTCAGCTTCACGCACAGGCCGCCGCGCGTCATCGGGTGCACCGGGTTGCCGCGCACGCTGAGCAGCTCGCCGTCCTTGACCTCGAACAGCATGGAGCAGGTGTCGGGGCAATCGTGCGGACAGCCGCCGAAGAAGGTCTCGGTCTTGCCCTGAAGCAAGGCCTCGGGGTTGACGATCTCGTTCATGTGCTTGTCCTCCCAGCCGAGCATCGAGCCTCTTTTTGACGGGCCGCCTCGCTGGTTCCTCCCGGATTGCGTATGACAAGAACAAGACGCTAAAAATTGGCGCTTTAAAAGGGCCAATCCATCGCATCGCCATGGTGCCAATGCGGGCGCCTTGTCACAGCGGTACGCTTGAGACGGTGCTACACGTCGGCATACCTTGGCGACCGCTTCAGCACAGGATCACCTTAGTCATGAGATCAAATCGGCGCAGGAAATCGGAAGACGCGTGGATCTGACGCTCACCCTGAACTCCGGTTCGACGAAGTCCCTGCAAGCGCAGGTGTTCGACCAGGTTCGCGATATCATCCTCGACGGGCAACTCGCGGCCGGCACGGCGCTGCCGCCGAGCCGCCAGTTGGCCGAACGCCTCCAGGTCTCGCGCAACACCGTCACGATGGCCTATGAGCGCCTCGCCGCCGAGGGCTATGTCAAGGCACGCAGCACAGCGGGGCTGTTCGTAGAGCCCATCTCGCCGGACAGCCTCCTCCTGATCCAACGCGGCAGCAGGGCCCGGACGAACGGGCCGATACCGGAAACCTCCAGCGAGCCCCTGCTGTGCTTCGCCGGCTCACCGGGCGGCGGCAGCGATCGGCCTAATTGTGACTTCTGGGTCGGCCGGTCGGATCCCGCCGGCTTCCCGTTGCGCATCTGGCGGCGGATCATCAACAGCCTCCTCTTGCAGGAAACTGCTTACCTCACCGACTACTGCGATCCCGCAGGCCTTCCGGAACTGCGTCTAGCGATCAGCACGCATCTCCGGCGCGCCCGCGCCGTCGCGGTGACGGAGGATCAGGTCATCGTCACCACCGGCGGACAGGAAGCCCTCAATCTTGTGTTCAACCTGCTGAAGTCGCAGACACGGCAGCTCTGCATCGAGAACCCTTGCTACCTCGGTGCTTCCTTGATCTTCAACGCGACTAGTCTGACCATCCACCCGATCGCGGTCGATGGGGACGGCTTGCAGACGGAGTTGCTTCCCAAGGTGCGGGGCAGCCTCCTCTACGTCACGCCCTCGCACCAGTTCCCGACTGGTGCGACTATGCCCTTGGCGCGGCGCTTGGCCCTGCTGCGATGGGCGGAGGAGACCGACAGCTATATTGTCGAGGACGATTACGACAGCGACTTCCGGTACGACGGGCCGCCGCTCACCGCCTTGGCCGGGCTCGACGGGGGACGGCGGGTCTTCTACGCAGGTACCTTCTCCAAATCCGTGGGCGCCGGCCTCCGCATCGGCTTCGCGACGATGCCGCGCCTGTTCTGGGACGAGGCGCGAATGCTGAAGGCCCGGATGAGCAACGGCCAGGCTTGGTTGGAACAGGCCGCGCTCGCTGCCTTTATCAATGAAGGTCACTTCGACCGGCACCTGCGAAGGCTGCGGCAGGTCTACAAGGCGCGTCGCGACTGCCTCGTTGCGGCATTGCGGAGGACCTTCGACGATCCCGTCTTGCTGGGGGGAGGAAGCGGTCTTCACTTGGTCTGGCACCTGCCGCCCGGATCACCAAGCGCCCGAATGATCCAGGTGATGGCACGCGAGCGCGGCATCGGCGTCTACGCCCTGTCGAGCGGAGCCGCCTACAGCTTCAATTCTGCGACGCCGGACGACATGCTGGTGTTCGGCTACTCGTCGCTGAACGAAGCGCAGATCGAGGACGCGGTCGCAGGACTGCATTCGATGCTTCACGAGATGGCTCGACGCGGTTAGCGGAACACCGGTCAGGTTGGCCTACCTCCGAGCACCTGACCCGAGCAGGATTTGCGGCGTGACGCGGCCGGCGACGATTGGCAGTGAACGTCTGCTCGGATTGGTGTTTCGCCGGAGCCGGACGGGCTGATTTCGGCCCGTTTCGATTGATGGCTGGAGGACAAGGTCGATAGGTTCGTCCAATCGCGCATCAGCGGCGACGTGGGCCAAGCGAGGACGCATGTGTTCACCTCGGCGGCTGTCGAGGGCTGTGCGGCGGTGCAGGTGTGGTGACCTCGCCGGCACGCGCCGGCCCCGCCATCGATTTCCGGATCGCCGCCACCCCGTTCTCGCCCGCGAGCATTCCTAGAAGGCCGAGCAGCGCCGCCATCGGCGGAGCGGGGGAGCGCAGGCCGATGACGCCGTAGCTGATGCCGACAGCGGCGCCAACTGCAAGCGACGCGACGTAGATCACGATACGCGCCGCCGTCGGGTGCCGGTAGACCAAGTGTCGATGGCGGCGCCAGCCGCCCCGGCTCCTTCGGCGACCGCCTGCGCCATCGTCGCCACGTGGCCGTAGGTCGCGTCGTACAGCACCAGCACCTTGGTCATCGCCTGTTTCCTGCTCACTTGACCCGCCATTGTCGCCCGCCTGCCGCAACGCTGCCGAGCGGGCCATAGCACCGACCCTCGAGGTCGGGCCGGCCACTTGCGACGAGCCCGCCAGACCAATGCTGGTTGACTTGCCAGGGCGGCGCTCGGCTTCTGCCATCACTGCGATGCAACGGTGCGAGCCCATTGAAGCACACAGACCTCGGCACGGTGCGGACTGCCCTGGCCGATCCGGCCCACGCGGCCCTGCCGCTGCATGCGCGCATCCACCGGGCGATCCGCAGGCTCGTCATCGATGCCGCGCTGCCGCTCGGACAGGCGCTGCCGGCGACGCGGACGCTGGCGCGCTCGCTCGACGTGTCGCGGGACACGGTCGAGACCGCCTACGCCCAGCTCCACGCGGAGGGCTTCATCGAGCGCAGGGTCGGTAGCGGCAGCTTCGTCGCCGAAGCGATCGACTTCGCGCCGGCGCGGCGCCCGTCCCACCGCCGCAGCGTCGCCCTGCTTCCGAACCTCGGGCGGCGGGGCACCGCCATCGGCGAAGCGGGCGGGGTCAGGGAGCTCGCGCCGCGCTGCTTCGCGCCGGGCATTCCCGAGACCAGGATGTTCCCGCTCGCGCTCTGGGAACGCCTGCACCGTCAAGTCCTGAAGGACCGCGGCACGGCGGCGCTCAACCATGGCGACCCGCAGGGCGAGGAGCCGCTGCGGCGCGTCATCGCCGAGTACGTCAACCTGGAGCGCGGCGCACACGCGACGCCCGATCGCGTCGTGGTGCTGACCAGCGCGCAACAGGCGATGAGCCTCGCCGCCACCGTGCTGTTCGACGCGGGTGACGCCGTGTTCATCGAGGACCCGACCTATGTCGGCGCGCGGCGCGCCTTCGCGGCGGCCGGCGTCGCCTGCCTGCCGGTCCGGGTCGACGCCCGCGGCATGGTGGTCGAGGACCTCTGCGCCGACGAACGGCCGGCCAAGGCGGTGTTCCTCAGCCCATCGCACCAGTACCCGACCGGCGCGACGCTGGCGCTCGACCGCCGCCTCGCGCTGATCGACTGGGCGGTGCGCCGCCGCGCCTGGATCATCGAGGACGACTACGACAGCGAGTTCCACTTCGCCGGCCCGCCGACCGCCTGCATCCAGGGTCTCGATCCGCACGAGTGGACGATCTATCTCGGCACCTTCACCAAATCGGTTTTCCCCGCGCTGCGCCTCGCCTACGTCGTGCTTCCGCCCCGCCTCGTCGAGCCCTTCGTCACCGCGCGCACCCTGCTCGACGGCTTCACCTCCGTGATCCCGCAACTGGTGCTCGCCCGCTTCATCGAGGACGGGCACTTCGGCGCCTACGTCCGCACCATGCGCAAGGTCTACGAGGAGCGGCTCGCCGCGCTGACCAGCGCCGTCGCCACGCACCTTGCCGGGGTGGTCGAGCCCCGGCCGCCGCGCGGCGGCCTGCAGATGTCCTGCATCATCAACAACGGCATGGACGAGGCCGGTTCTGTCGCGGCCGCTCGGCGGAACGGGATCGAGCTCAGCGGCCTGTCGTCCTTCTCCTTTTCGGACAGCCCCGAACCGGGCTGGCTGCTCGGCTTCGCCGCCTTCACCCCGGACGAGATCGGAGCCGCGGCGCGGCGCCTCGCCGCGGCGTTGCGCCCATCCAAGGCGGCGCGATGAAGTGGCCGGTGCGCCACGCCGAGATTGGCGGGGTCACGGCATCCTGCCGGTCGTAAGACACGCGGCATGCCTCACCACCTCGCGATGGAGGCAGGAGAGGAGCCGCGACATGCTGGTGGATGGGCGCTGGGAGGGCGACTGGCACCCGACGGAGGGCGCCAACGAGAGCGGCCGCTTCGAGCGCTGGACCACCGCCTTCCGCAACTGGATCACGCCCGACGGGCGTCCGGGCCCGACCGGTGACGGCAGCTTCGCCGCGGAGGGCGACCGCTACCACCTCGTCGTCGCCTCCGCCTGCCCGTGGGCCTCGCGCACGCTGATGGTGCGCGCGCTGAAGGGGCTCGCCTCGCTCATCGGCGTCAGCGTCGCCCAGGCCGAGTGGAGCCGCCAGGGCTGGCGTCTCGCCGACGGCGAACGTTCAGGCCTCGCGGCGCTCGGCCTCGACGTCGAATACGTCCACCAGATTTATTCCCGCGCCGACGACCATGTCTCGGGGCGGGCCAGCGTGCCCGTGCTCTGGGACAGGCGGCGTGCGACGATCGTCAGCAACGAGTCGGCCGACATCCTGCGGATGCTAAACACCGCCTTCGCCGATCTTGCTCCCAGCGAACTCGACCTCTACCCGGACGACCTGCGCGACGAGATCGATGCGCTGAACGCCTGGACCTACCCTTGCCTCAACAACGGCGTCTACCGCGCCGGCTTCGCCGCCACGCAGGCGGCCTACGCCGAGGCTTGCGCCGATGTCTTCGCGGCGCTCGACCGGCTCGAAGCGCGGCTGGCAGAGGACGGACCCTTTCTGATGGGCGGCCGCCTCACCGAAGCCGACATCCGCGTCTTCGTCACCCTGGTCCGCTTCGACGCCGTCTACCACGGCCTGTTCAAGTGCAACCTGCGCCGGCTCGCCGACTATCCCGCGCTGTTCGCCTACACGGAGCGCGTGTACGCACTGCCCGGCATCGCCGCCACGGTGAACCTCGATCACATCAAGCGGAACTACTACTCGAACCGCGCCGCCAACCCGAGCGGCATCGTACCGCTCGGTCCGAAGTCGGCCTGGGGCTCGCCGGCCGGGCCGTCTCTCCAGTGACCGTGTCTGGCACCACGGGTCGAAGGTGAACGTTTGCGAGGCGCTCGCTTTTGGCCAATCCCCAGGTTCTCGTCCGCCCGATGCAACTCCACGACGAAGTCGCCTGGCGTCGGCTCTGGGCGGCCTACCTCGACTTCTACGGCGTCACTGTACCACCCGAGGCGACCGAGCGGACATGGGCAAGCATCCTTGAACCCGCCGCTCCCGTGCTCGGCCGGGCGGCGGTGCTGGAAAGCGCTGCGGTCGGCTTCGCGATCTGCATCGTCCACGGAGGCACCTGGAGCGTCAGGCCGATTTGCTACCTGGAAGACCTTTTCGTCGATCCCACTGCCCGTGGGGCTGGCGTAGGCCGGGCGCTGCTCGACGATCTGGTGGCGCTCGGCCATCGCGAGGGTTGGGGTTCGCTCTATTGGCACACCAGGGCTGACAACGCGCGCGCCCGCAGGCTGTACGACCGCTACGCGCGAGCCGACGATTTTGTCCGCTACAGGCTCGCGCTCTCATCGAAGGTCGTGGACCAGGGCCAGGACCCACGCGACCGGGTCTGACCGGCATGGTCCTTCATGGCGAGCGCATCTGGCGGTCTCTGGGTGTCGCTTATCCCAAGCGGAGAACGGGAGGCGTGAGGCGACCGCCCACGCCCGTGGCAGCGACACCTACCGCACGCATCGTGCGCGGTTCGACTGCTGGGACGCGATGGCGGATCGCATCGAGGACATCGTCCTGATCGATGTGCGTTGGGCGAAGCCTCTCTCGTCGCCCGCCTACGACGACGGGACGACGGAGGGCGATTTGCGGGCGCAATGGACGTCGATCCTGCTCTCTGAATGATCGTGCATCTTCGAAGGCAGCCACGCTGCTTCCGCGCTCCGATCATCGATCCGACGCCAAGCCGTGTCCGCGATCCGGGCGGTGGCGCGGTCGGGGGCAAACGGAGCCGTTCAGGATCTTCGAGTGCGTCGCGACAAGTAGAGCAACGAGGCGGCGATTTCTACGGATGCTATCGCTCCCCATGCCGCGCGATGGGCCACCGCGGTATGGTGCCCATCGTGCGCGGGCCAGAGTGACACGACGAAGCCGATCCCCCACTGGAACACGAAGACCGTGATGAACAGCAGCAAGGTCAGGGTCGTGTTCACCCGTCCCGCCAGCGCCGGAGGGAACGCTTCGGCGAGGACCGCGTAGGTGAGGGAGCCGGCCGGGCCGAAGATCCCGAAGAGGCTCCACACCAGCCAGCCGGGAAGCGGAACGCCCGAGATCAGGACGATCTGGTCGAGCGTGAACGCCGCCATACAAAATCCGCTGAACGCGACGAGGCCGATGCCGACGCGCGCCCTCAGCCAGCGCGCCGCCATGCCGAGGGGAACGCTTCCGACGGTCATCGCGATGCCGATGACGGTGATCGAGCGGGCGGCCTGGGCGGTCGTCAGGCCGGTGACGTCCTCCATGTAGGCGCTCGCCCAAAGGGACTGTGCCGCATAGAAGGCGCCCTGCGTCGCGATCGAGAAGGGGGCGACGCGCCAGAAGAAGCGGGATGACAGGACCGCCCATGTGCCCCGCAACTCGTCGGCCATCCTGGTTCGGTGGGGCGGCTCGGTCCTGTCCGGCGTCCCGAGGAAGATCGCCACGGCTGTCGCGACGGTGAGCAGGGCGAGGCCGAGGCAGACGGTCCGCCGATCCGAAAAGGACAGAAGCCAGACGGCCGGCGTGCCCGAGATGACGCCACCGAGGCCGCCACCGGCGATGACGAAGCCGTAGACGACCGGCAGCTGCGCCGCCGGGAAGTGCGCGGCGAGGACCTTGTAGGCGCTGGCGAGGCAGACCGAGACGCCGACGCCGATCAGCAGGCGGCCGAGCATCAGCGCCGGCAGTCCGTGCGCCGCCCCGAAGACCATCGCACCCGCGCCCGCGACCAGCAGCAAGGCGGCGCCTACTTTCCGCGAGCCGTGACGATCAAGCAGGATGCCCGCGGGGACTTGCGCGGCCGCGAAGCCGAGAAAGTACATGCTTGTGACGAGGCCGAGGACGCCGGCGCTCAGCCCGGTATCTCGGGTCAGCGATGGAGCGAAGCTGATGTTGATGCCGCGGAACAGGTAGGAAACGAAGTACCCGCAGGTGAACAGCAGGAGCACCCTGATCCGCTCGGGTGCCAAGCTTTCGCGGACATGGCCAGGCATGGATGAACTTGGTCGAACAGCGATCACGAGGCAAACCGCAAACCTGGAGGGATGGCCACAAGAGCCCACCGCCCCGCGCGTACAATGAGCGGGAAGTTCCAGCGGAAGGTGCCGGGCCGCGTCGCTCACGACTTGGCTGGGGTGACGATTGCTATCACGGGGTGGTTCGATGCATCCGGCCACTGGATCGTAGCTGGGCAGACCACTGGCGGGAGAGGCTGCGACGGAGGCTGCCGAAGCGACGTCGATCTCTGCGGAGCCGCTTCACGATGGCTTGAGAAGCCAGACAAACCGCAAGGTGGCGGCTTTACCGCTCGATGGACTGACGGCAGCTAGAGCCGTTGCCGATCAGCCTGAATCGGCGGGGTGACATAGCGGATAGTTTTATGACTCGGTGATGTCTGGATCACGGAGAAGCACGATGGCGGCAGCCTTATCGCTGGATCTTCGCGAGCGGGTGGTCGCTGCCATTGAGGCGGGGACCTCCTGCCGACAAGCGGCGGCACGGTTTGGCGTGAGCAAGGCGAGCGCGATCCGCTGGCATGCCCGCTTCAGGGCGGACGGCGAGGTCGCCGCCAGGCCGATGGGCGGAGACCGGCACTCGCATCGTATCGAGGGGCACGCGGCCCTGATCCTGCAA
>CALMRL010000105.1 GCA_937873345.1 uncultured Beijerinckiaceae bacterium
GATCGGCCCGGCGCTGGAGACGCGCGGCATTGCCTTCGTCGCGCGGCGCGAGGGCGGCCCCGTCGAGACGGCGCTGCGCTGGGCGGCCGAGGCGGCGCTGGTCGTCTGCGACCGCAACTACCTCAGCCCGATCCGCCGCTTCTTCGCCGACTTCGCCAGGCGCTCGCCATGCCGCGTGGTGCAGGTCGAGGGCGACGTGGTGGTGCCGGTGCAGCTCGCCTCGGGCAAGCACGAGTACGCCGCCCGCACCATCCGGCCGAAGATCAACCGGCTGATGGACGCGTACATCGTGCCGCTCGACAAGCGCACGGTGCGCCACAAGGCCGGCGAGCTGCCGGCGAAGGTCCGCGAGCGGGTGACGCGGGACTCGACGCTGGCGCTCGACGACATCGGGAAGCTCGTCGCCGGCATGAAGTGCGACCAGGGCGTGAAGCCGGTGAAGCGCTTCATCGGCGGCAACGGGGAGGCGGAAAAGCGGCTCCAGCACTTCCTGGGCAGGCCGTTCGACGACTACGCCGCCGTGCGCGGCAGGCCGGAGGCCGGCGCGGCGTCGCACATGAGCCCCTACCTGCACTTCGGCCAGATCTCGCCGGTGGCGATGGCGCTGATGGTGCGCGAAAGCCGGCACGGGTCGGACGAGGACAAGACCTCCTTCCTCGAAGAGATGATCGTGCGCCGCGAGCTGGCGATCAACCACGTCTTCTACACCGAGAACTACGACAAGTATGAATGCCTGCCGGAGTGGCCGCGCAAGGCGCTCGCTGACCACGCCAAGGACAAGCGGCCGCACAGCTACACTCACGAGCAGTTCGAGCGCGGCGAGACGCACGACGAATACTGGAATGCCGGGATGAGCGAGATGCGCGAGACCGGCTACATGCACAACCACATGCGGATGTACTGGGGCAAGAAGATCGTCGAATGGTCGCGCTCGCCCGAAGAGGCGTGGGACACGGCGCTCGGCCTCAACAACCGCTACTTCCTCGACGGGCGGGATTCCAACTCCTTCACCAATGTCGCCTGGCTGTTCGGCCTGCACGACCGGCCCTGGGGGCGGCGCCCGGTGTACGGCACGGTGCGCTCAATGGGGCCGGCGAGCTTGAAGAAGTTCGACGCGGACGCGTATGTGAAGGAGGTGGAGAGGCTGTGCGTGGCGGAGCGGGGTTAGGCTCGCCACCAGCTTGAGCGTTCGACAGCGGCTGTCGACCCGAGATGGACACTGACCGCGGTAGGCGCTGCCCCCGGAGAGCGGACGTTCAGTGCGGCAACGCCTCTACTGCATCGCGCCCAAAACGGCCGTTGCGAACGCTCGGCGGGCTGCTCTGAAGCAGACTTTCCGGCGGCAAGCACCGCGCTCGGCATGGATCGAAAAGGAGTTCATCCGCTCTCGATGCGGATCAAGAAGGCAATCTCGCTAGAGCTGTTGCCGCTCAGGTCGGGTCATAGGCATCGTAGCCGGATGCGGCGAG
>CALMRL010000106.1 GCA_937873345.1 uncultured Beijerinckiaceae bacterium
CCGCCGCCTCGCCCAGCGACGCGCCGAGGCCGCCGTGCTCGGCGGGCGTGCGCAGCGCCAACAGTCCGGCTTCGGCGAGCCGGTCGAAGTTGGCATAAGGGAACGACGCTGCGCGATCATGCTCGCCGGCTGTGAGGGCGAAGGCGGCGGCAAGGGCGCGGGCGCGATCGAGGATCGATTCCGGCGCTCCGAGGCCCGCGCTCACGTGCGGTCTCCACGCGGATGCCAGATGCGGATGGCGGTGGCATCGATCGCGCGGGGGATCAGCTTCGCCTCGAAGAAGGTATCGGCGATCGCCTGCTGGTCGCCCAGCGCCCGGGCGTCGATCGCCTGGACGTCGTAGGAACGGCGCCTGTTCACCGTCCGCACCACCGCCTCCGGGATGTTGCCCCAGATCGGGGACAACCGCCGCGCGGCCTCGTCCGGGTTGGCGCGGACCCACGCTCCCTTGGCAACGAGCGCGTCGAAGACGATCTCCACGAGGTCGGGATGCGCCTCGGCGAAGCCGTTGGTCACCGTGTAGTAGCGGTCGTAGCGCGACAGTCCGGTGGCGTCGCACAGCGTGCGCGTCGGCATCTTGCTTTCCGCGATGGCCAGGAACGGGTCCCAGATCGCCCAGGCGTCGATCGAGCCGCGCTCGAAGGCGGCGGCGGCGTCGGACGGGGTGAGGTAAGCCGGGTGGATGTCGGCGAAGGTGAGGCCGGCGCGCGTCAGCGCTGCCGCCAGGATGAAGTGACAGCCCGAGCCGCGATGCACGCCGACGAGCCTACCCTTCAGGTCGGCGACGGTGCGGATGGCGGAACCCTTGCTCACGATGATCGCCTCGGCCTGCGGGTTGTGCACCTCGCGGGCGTAGAAGGTCAGCGGCGCGCGAGCGCTCTGCGTGAAGATCGGCACGGCGTCGGCGCAATCCGCGTGGAAGTCGCAGACGGCGGCGTTCATCTCGCCGATGACATCGTCGAACTGCGCCCAGCCGACGCCGAAGCCCTTGGCGGCGAACGCCGCGACGAGCGCACGATCCTCCTTCAAAAGTGTCAACAGGGTCGATGAGCGTTGGAAACTGAAACGCACGGTGCTCGCCGCGGCAGCCGTTGCCACAAGCCTGGAGATGGCGGACGCCGCGAGCGCACCTGCCGTCACCGTCCCGATCTCTCGCCGCGTGACGTCCATGCCGCAGGTTCGCCTTCATGCCTGACGAAAATTCGCCGGCAGGCAAGCCGCTCCTCAGCCAACCGTCAAGTCATCATAAACTTGTACTATTCGGATGACCTCATCGCGAGAGATCTTCTCTTTCATCCTTCGTACTGCGAAGATTGCACTGCAACGATCTGGAACGCAGCTCCTCCAAGAGCAGTGCCTGCCGTGTTGCCATCTGCTCCCGCTACCGCACTGGCGAAATGCCGGACGACGCTTGATTGCGCACCTTTGCCGTGGTGATCGAGAGCATCGCGCCCACAGTCATGAGTTTTGCGGCATCGCTTCCCGCAGCGCTCGCCAACGCTGCAGCATCGCTCAGACGTGATCGTCGCCAACAATTGCCACATCGCTGCCAGCAGCCGTATCGGTTATGAACGTTCTTCGATACGTCCTAGAGCTGTTGCCGCTCAGGTCGGGTCATAGGCATCGTAGCCGGATGCGGCGA
>CALMRL010000107.1 GCA_937873345.1 uncultured Beijerinckiaceae bacterium
GGAGTAGGGCGGGGCGTCGGGAGGCGATTCGACCGACGGATACGGTCGAATCATCGATCGGCCGAAGCGGTGCTTCGCGCCCGATTTCGCCCTTGCACTCCGTCGTCGTCGCTTCCGTCTCTAGACAATCGGCGTGCCATGAGCACGGCAGCATAGTGCCCATGGTGGCCGTTCCTGACCGGCCCGACGGAGTGCATCAATCGGTGCCTTGCTCCACAACAATCCGAGCCAGACGGGACGTGCTCCTACGATGCGCCTGAGGTCACCGCCTACCCGGCCGTGGTCTTCGTCCCCTCTGCCAGATCGGCGAAGAACTGGCGGATCGAGCGCGGCGCACGGCCAAGGATCGCCCGCAACGTCAGCGCATTGCCGACGAGGCCATGCCGGTCATAGAAGGCGTACATCGCCGCCAGTTCCGCTTTCTGGTGATCGTCGTAGGGGAGCTTGGTCCGTGAGACCCACGTGCCAAAGTCGGGCGCGGCGGCTTCGATACGCCGCCCGAGCACCTCGCCCATCACCGCGGCCACTTCGGTGCGGTCCATCCCGCCGTCCGCGCACAGCTCGAAGGTGCCGTTGAGCAGGCGGTCCTCGGTGAGCGCGATCGCCGCCACCTCGGCCACGTCCCGGTAATCCACACGCGATATCCGCTTCGCCGCCGAGAACGGCTCCGCGAAGACGCCGGTTGCGACCACGCCAAGCCAAGCCGCCGTGATGTTCTGGTAGAACACGGCGGGATTCAGGATCGTGAACTCCATCCCCGACTCGATTAGCGCCTCTTCGACAGGCACTTTCTGGATATGGTTCTGCAGGACGCCGATGACCGGATGGATCGCGGACGAGAACACCATCCGCCGCAGCCCGGCCGCCTTCGCCGCATCGATGAACGACAAGCCCATCCGGGCCTCGTCCTCCCGATAGACGGGCGCAAGGTAGAACGCCCTCTCCACATCCCGCAGCGCCGCGTCGAGGCTGGCGCGGTCCCGCAGGTCGCCGATGGCGATCTCGGCGGCGCCGTTCAGGCGGGCCTGCTTACCCTGCTCCTCGCTGCGCGCAAGCCCGCGCACCCTGGCGCCCCGGCCCACCAGGGCAGGGACGACCAGCCCGGCAAATCGCCCCGCCGCGCCGACGACGAGAACTGTTGGTGATCCGCTCATGGATGCTGCTCCAGTTGTTGCATCCCTTCGATCTGGCCCGCTCGGTCATCTTTTTGTATGCGGGATCGCTGCGCTCACTCCCAAGCCAGAGTTGCGAATGGACCGCCTCGCCGCCATGGACAGCTTCGTTCGCACCGTGGAACGTGGCAGCTTCGCCGGCGCCGCGGTCGGACGTGGACTTTCGGCCACCATGGTCGGCAACCATGTCCGCTTCCTGGAGGACCGGCTCGGCACGTCGCTGCTCAACCGGACGACGCGACAGCATAGCCTCACCGAGTTCGGGCGGTTGTACTACGAGCGCTGCCGCAGCATCCTCGCCGAGGTCGAGGCAGCCGAGGCAGCGCTCGACGTAGCCCAGGCCGTCCCGCGCGGGTTGTTGCGCGTGACGGCACCGGTGACGCTGGGATGCACGGTGCTGCCGCGCCTGCTTGCGGGATACCTGCGCCGTTATCCCGACGTCAAAGTCGACTTGGTGTTGCAGGATCATAGGCTCGACCTGGTGGCCGACGAGATGGACATCGCGATCAGGGCCGGCATGTTGCCGGACTCCAGCCTCATCGCCCGCGCTCTGCCGCCCATCCGACTGGTCGTTTGCGCGGCTCCGGCCTACCTGACGGCGCATGGCACGCCGCAAGAGCCTGCCGATCTCGCATCCCACAACTGCATGGAGTTCGCCAGCGCGGCCGAACCGCTGCAGTGGCGGTTCACCGGCAGCGGCGGCGAGTCGACGGTCACCGTCAGCGGGAACCTTGGGATTAACAGCGGACAGGCGCTCCGCGCTGCCGCGCTGGAAGGGATCGGCATCGTGATGCAGCCGGATCTCCTCGTCGCCGGCGACCTTGCCGCGGGGCGGCTGGTGCGCCTCCTGGACCAGCACCTCGCCCCAACCCTGCAGCTGCATCTTTTGACGTTGCCGAACCGGCAACCGACGCCGAAGCTCCGCAGCTTCATCGACCACGTCGTGGCTGAAAGCAGGCGCGTGTCGTGATCAAACGGCTTGGTCGAACTTTCGATATAATCGCTACCGAATCCCTGACCGGCGGTAGGAAGGCAGTACGCGAGGAAACCCATCGTGTGCCGTCGGGCGCCAGGTTCCCCGCCTTGTCCAGCCCCGGCGACCACGCCGCGATGGAGGCCTCGCCCGGCGCGATGGCGAGGATGCCGCCGCCGAGCCAGCTTTTGCGCGAGAAGCTGACGCGATAGGCAAGTCTCGACGGTGGGCCGTCGCCTTCGGGGAGGTTATGGCATGTCCGCGCTGTTCCGGCTCGTGCGGCTGCTCGAACAGCGGCAGATATACTTCATGCTTGAGCGGACGAGGCCGGACACGATTCGGGTCAATGCGGTCCTGGTCGGCGAGCGCCTGGAGATCGACGTCTTCGAGGACGATCACCTCGAATTCTCGCGCTTCCTCGACCACGAAGACATCGAGGGTGACTGGCCGGAGCTGAATCGGGTGCTCGACGACCACAGGTGAGACGCCGCGCCCTTCACCCGAAGATCGACCACCCCATCCGCTTCGCCAGCCTCTCCAGCGCCACCTGCCCCAGTCGGAAATTCCCCACCTCGTCCAGCCCTGGCGATCACACCGCGATGTCGGCATACACTCACGTTTATGCAACATGCAGGCGTCCTCGTGCTCGTCGTCGCCAAAACCACACCAAGCTGCCAGGCGCCGTTACAGCAGCTACTGTAATGATCGTGATCTGGAAGTTCCTATGCTGCACGCGCGCTGCTATCTTTGGGAAGCGCGCTGCCGCCGCGATGTCGACACGCGCTTTCTGATAACTGTCCAGTTCCCGGTCTACGCGTCGGCTGACGACCTTCTCGTGTTGCTGAAAAGCAACTTACTCTATACACATGCCCCAATAGTCATTGTAGATTGACCAAGCGCCATGTTGCACGCGCCAAAGGATCACAGCTGCTTCAATGGGATCGCGCGAAGTGCCTACCCCATCGAGATAGGCTTCCGCTAAAGAAAGAGCCGCGTCACTGTCCCGATCTGTTGCGACAAGGTTCTGCAGAATGGCAAAGGCGCGCTCCTCGTCACGGGGCACGCCTCTGCCGGTGCGGAGTGAGGAGCTGAGATAAAGCTTGCAGTAGTCGTTCGCCACAACGGCTAGGCATTGTTCGGCAGCATGCGCAGCACGTTCGAAGTCGCCCTTTGAATCTGCCTCACGGATGGATTGTGAGAAAGCCTGCACTTCCCGCCAGTCTGTTGCCGAAGCTGCTAGATGTTTGGTCCCAGCATGTGGTGTGACGGATCGAGCCTGAAGCGTTCAGGCTCCTTTGTCCAGGTCTGGCAAATGAACTCGTAGGGCGTGAGGCCACGTAGAGCGCGTCATGAACGGGTTGCAAGTAGAGCGGCTTCTCTGAGAGCCTGTTTGAGGGCTTGAGGTCATGCAGGATTGTTGGGGGTGTTGGCGGCCATCAGGCTGTCGACGCAGGCAAGGCGGCCGGTTGCGACGTCGAGACGACCGGCGCGCTCGCGATGCAGGCCGCTCCAGTGGCTGAACCAGCCAAAGGTGCGCTCGACCAGCCAGCGCCGCTCCAGCACAACGAAGCCTTTCTGGTCCGGCTGCTTTTCGACAACGCGGTGGCGCATGCCGTGCCCGTGGCACCACGCCTGGCAGCGCTCGGCCGTGAACGCGCCGTCCAGCAGCGCCTGGGATTGCCCCGGCTTTGTGGACGGTCAGTGGACCTGTTCGGGCAGGCTGGTCATTGCGCCGGCTTGGGCGTGGTGGTAGCTCCTTTCGTAGTCGACGGGGGAACGGTAGCCGAGGCCCGAGTGCCGCCGCAACGGGTTGTAGAAGGCCTCGATATACGTGAAGCAGGCCATGCGAGCCTCGGTCTGAGAAGTAAAAGAGCGCCAGCTCAGCAGCTCGCACTCCAGGATCGAGAAGAAGCTTTCGGCCATGGCGTTGTCGTAAGCATCGCCGACAGACCCCATCGACGGCCGCACGC
>CALMRL010000108.1 GCA_937873345.1 uncultured Beijerinckiaceae bacterium
GTCGTAGCACGCGCGCGGCACGGCGAGTCGGTCGAGGCGATCGCGGACCTGGGCCTCGGGGGCGGGGGCGTTGGTGACGAGGATCACGGTGCCGCCGGGCCGGCTGTCCCGGCGGAAGCGCAGCAGCGCGTCGACGGCGCTGGCGTGGTGGCGCTCGCCGTTGTGCACCACGCCCCAGACGTCGCAGAGCAGCAGGTCCTTGCCGGCGGCGAGGACCCCGAGGCCGGCATCGAGGCGTGGCGGGCCGAGGCGCGGCGGGACGGCAGGCGGGTTGGGCGGCGAGGTCATGGCGCCTTCTACGAACCGCCGCCGCCGGCTGCCAACGTCAACATCCGAAGAAAGACCGAGGGCATCATCCCAAGGGGCAAGGGGAGGGCGCATCGACCGGCATCTCGTGCATCGCTCCCATGCGTCAGCCGCGGCGCTACCCTCTGCCGATTGAACGGCCCGGTCGTTGAGCTGTTCTCTCGAACTCGGATATCCAAGGCGGAGCGCCGGTCTCCGCCGCATCGCCACGAGGATCGGCCATGGGCGCCCACCCGAACGACCTCCATGCTCTCCAGACGAGCGGCGCCCTGCCGCCTGACGAGCTGGACGCGTACTGGATGCCCTATACGGCGAACCGCGCCTTCAAGCGCCGGCCGCGCCTGCTCGTCGGCGCGGAGGGAATGCACTACACGGCCGCCGACGGGCGCCGCATCCTCGACGGCACGGCCGGGCTGTGGTGCTGCAACGCCGGCCACGGCCGCGCGCCAATCGTGGCCGCGATCCAGCGCCAGGCGGCGACGCTCGACTTTACCGCGCCGTTCCAGTTCGGCCACCCCAAGGCGTTCCAGCTGGCGAGCCGCATCGCCGCGCTGGCGCCAGGCGACCTCGATCGCGTCTTCTTCGTTAACTCCGGCTCGGAAGCCGTCGACACGGCGCTGAAGATCGCGCTGGCCTTCCATGCCATTGAGGGACGCGGAACGCGCCAGCGGCTGGTGGGGCGCGAGCGCGGCTACCACGGCGTCGGCTTCGGCGGCATGGCGGTCGGCGGCATCGGCGCCAACCGCAAGCTGTTCGGCCCCGGCCTCGCCGGCGTCGATCACCTGCCCACCACCTATAGCCGCGAGCACCAGGCCTTCACCCGCGGCGAGCCGGCGTGGGGCGCCCACCTCGCCGACGACCTGGAGCGCTTGGTGCTGCTGCACGACGCCTCGACGATCGCGGCGGTGATCGTCGAGCCGATGGGCGGCTCGACCGGCGTGCTGCCGCCGCCGAAGGGCTATCTCGAGAGGCTGCGCCTGATCTGCGACCGCCACGGCATCCTCCTGATCTTCGACGAGGTGATCTCCGGCTTCGGGCGGCTCGGCTACGCCTTCGCCGCCGAGCGCTACGGCGTGGTGCCGGACATGATCACCTTCGCGAAGGGCGTCACCTCCGGCACGGTGCCGATGGGCGGCGTGCTGGTGCGTGGGCCGATCCACGACGCCTTCATGGCGGCCGGAGAGAAAGCCGGCGAGCGGGCGGTGGAGCTGTTCCACGGCCACACCTATTCCGGCCATCCCCTCGCCTGCGCCGCCGGGCTGGCGACGCTCGACCTGTACCGCGACGAGGGGCTGTTCGAGCGGGCGCGCGCCCTGGAGCCGACCTTCGCCGAGGCGATGCATATGCTTCGCGGCCTGCCGCACGTCGTCGACATCCGCACGCTGGGCCTCACCGCCGCGGTCGAGCTGGCGCCGCGCCCCGGCGCGCCGGGTGGGCGCGGCTACGAGGCTGTGGAGGCGGCCTTCTTCGAGCATGACGCGGTGCTGCGTCAGGCCGGCGACACCGTGGTGCTGACGCCTGCCCTGATCGTCTCGGAGGACGAGATCGCGATGCTGGCCACGAGCGTCCGCGCCTCGCTGTCCGCCGTGCCGTGAGCTGCGAGGCGATCGATAGCCATGGCGACGGCCATGGTGCCGGAACCGGCGGACCGCGTCCCGATCGGGGCGGAGGCCCGACCGCGAAGCCTTTTTGCTTTTCCATCGATATGATTGGAAAGGGATTCCCGGAACGAGGAGGAATGGATCGAGGGGAGGCGACAATGGCTGATGACGCAATTTTCTCACAGAAATACCTGCGGCAATAGAACGCATCTTGCAATAGTTCGCGACGTCAACGTCAGTGTGTGTGCGGATTGGGGGCTGTGTTACGGGGCTTCCTCAACATCCTTCAGCGGGATCAATCAAGGGAGTCGGAGGAAGTGCCGGATGATATGGAATGTTTTGCGGAATGGGCGAGCCGACCTTTTGAGCCGGCGCGACTGCGTCAGGACGGCTCCAAGGTCGAGACCGGAGAACGGGTTGTGGAGGCCTTGGAGTATATCGCCGCTCAACTCGGCGAGATTTGCCGCAAGGTCGATCACGTCAATGCCGGCTTTCGGCCGTCGCACGACGACATCGAGGAGATGAAGGCGTTGCTCCGCAAGCTCTGAGGCCAGGGGAGCGGCCTCCGCCGCGCTGCGGTCGGGGTGCTTGCCTTGCGCACGGTGGGCCACTAAGCCTGCGAGCGAATTTCTGTCGCAGGGGGCCCTGTTACGTGGCGCGCGCCAATTACCTTTTCACCAGTGAATCCGTCTCCGAAGGCCATCCCGACAAGGTGTGCGACCGCATCTCGGACGAGGTCGTCGATCTGTTCTTCCGCGAGGGCGCCAAGGCCGGCCTCGACCCCTACGGCATCCGCGTCGCCTGCGAGACGTTGGCCACCACCAACCGGGTGGTGATCGCCGGCGAGGTGCGAGGCCCCTCTATCCCGCCTGAGCGCATCGTCGAGGTGGCCCGCGCCGCGATCAAGGACATCGGCTACGAGCAGGACGGCTTCCACTGGGAGGCCGCGCAGGTCGAGGTGCTGCTGCACGCGCAGTCGGCCGACATAGCGCAGGGCGTCGACTCGGCCGGCAACAAGGACGAGGGCGCCGGCGACCAGGGCATCATGTTCGGCTACGCCTGCCGCGAAACGCCGGAGCTGATGCCGGCGCCGATCTACTACGCCCACAAGATCCTGGAAGACCTCGCCCGCGCCCGCAAGGCTGGCGACGGCGAGGCGGCCAAGCTCGGCCCCGACGCCAAGAGCCAGGTGACGGTGAAGTACGAGAACGGCAAGCCGGTCGGCGTGACGCAGATCGTGCTCTCCACCCAGCACGTCGACGAGGATCTGTCCTCGGCCGACGTCCGCCGCATCGTCGAGCCGCACATCCGCAAGGCGCTGCCGGCGGACTGGATCGGCGCCGACACGGTGTGGCACGTCAATCCGACCGGCAAGTTCGTGATCGGCGGCCCCGACGGCGATTGTGGGCTGACGGGCCGCAAGATCATCGTCGACACCTACGGCGGCGCGGCCCCGCACGGCGGCGGCGCCTTCTCGGGCAAGGACCCCACCAAGGTCGACCGCTCGGCGGCTTACGCGGCGCGATACCTCGCCAAGAACGTCGTGGCGGCGGGCCTCGCCGACCGCTGCACGCTGCAGCTCTCCTACGCCATCGGCGTCGCCGAGCCGCTCTCGATCTACGTCGACACCCACGGCACCGGCACGGTGCCGGAGGAGAAGCTCGAGGATGTCCTGGGCTCGATCATGCGCCTGTCGCCGCGCGGCATCCGCGAGCACCTCGGCCTGAACAAGCCGATCTACGCCCGCACCTCCTCCTACGGCCATTTCGGCCGCACCCCCGAGAGCGATGGCGGCTTCTCCTGGGAGCGCACCGACCTCGTCGAGAAGCTGAAGGGCGCTGTCGCGGCGTAGCCGCAGCCGTGCACGATGACGAGGCGCGTCTCCCGCCCGCGGGAGGCGGCCAGTTGGAAGCCCCTCTCCGCGCCAACCTCCTGCGCGGCCGACGAGTCGGCAAGCCGCTCTCGGCCTACCAGCGCGAGCTGATGGCCGCGCTGCTGCCGCGCCTCGCGCTCGACCTCGACCGTCCCCTCGATCCCACAAGCCTGTTCGCCGCGCCGAAGCACGAGCTGCGCCTCGAAATCGGCTTCGGCGGCGGCGAGCACCTCGTCGCGGCGGCGCGGCGCGCGCCGCAGGTCGGCGTCATCGGCTGCGAGCCCTTCGTCAACGGCATGGCGCGGGCGCTCGCCGATCTCGCCGGCGAAGACCTCGACAACATCCGCCTGCACTGCGGCGACGCCGGCGAGATCGTCGATGCGCTGCCTCCCGCCTGCCTGGCCCTGGTCTACCTCTTCTACCCCGACCCCTGGCCGAAGCGCCGGCAGCGCAAGCGTCGCTTCGTGTCCGACGCGATGCTCGCCCGCCTCGCCCGGGCGATGCGCCCCGGCGCGGAGCTGCGCTTCAGCAGCGACATCGACGACTACACCGGCTGGACGCTGGCGCGCCTCTTGAGTTCGCCCGATTTCCGCTGGGAGCCCCGGCGCGCCGCCGACTGGCAGCAGCCTTGGCCGGAGTGGCAGCGCACCCGCTACGAAGTGAAGGCGCTCGCCGAGGGGCGGCGGCCCTGCTACCTCACCGCCGTGCGGCGCTAGAGCATCGGCCCGAACAGTGCGTCGGCGGTTTTCGGACGGTCCGCTGCGGCACGAGAGACGACGGCGACGCGCCGGCTCCGACACTCGGTGCGGTTTTGTAGAGGACCCAGGAGAAGAGATCGGCAACGCCGCGGGAAGATGCGCGTTCGCCGCACCGTCCCGGAGAGCGTGCCATGATCTATCCCCCGATGACCTACCCCTCGATCACCGCCGTCTACGCCGCGATCTTCGCCCTGATCTTCGTCGCGCTGTCCGGCTGGATCGTCGCCGGACGGGTGCGCTCCGACGCGCTGTTCGGCGACGGCGGCAACGAGGAGTTGCAGAAGCGCATCCGCGCCCAGTCCAACTTCGCGGAATACGTCCCCTTCGCCCTGCTGCTGATCGCGCTGCTGGAGGCGCGCGGTGCCGGGCCGGTGTTCGTCAACCTGCTGCTGATCGTGCTGCTCGTCGCCCGCACGGCGCACCCCATCGGCATGCTGGCGCCGAAGAACTCGCCCCAGCAGTTCGGCTGCCGCGGCGGCGGCATCATCGCCACCTTCGCGGTCCTGGTCGTCACCGCCCTGGCGCTTATCGTCAGGGTGCTGTGAGGTGCAGCACCGCAACGGTTAACAATTCGTTAACGAATCAACCTGCGGTCGCTACATCTTCCATCCGGGTTGTGGATGCTTGGTTGCACGACCCGGCGGGTACGCGTGCGCTCTGTCCTGCGACTCTTCCTCACTCTACTCGTCGTCTGCTGCGGCACCCGCGTATCCTTCGCCGGCGCCTACCTGCAGGATCCGTCCTACGGCATCTTCATCGCCGGCGTCGGCTTCTCCGAAGGCTCGCGGCGCTTCGACAACTCGGCGCGTCCGCGGCCGGCGCCGGCCTACCGCAAGGCCGTCGCGGACGGCTACCTCGAATACGGCCTCGCGCCCTTCCTCACCGTGATCGCCGCGCCGACGCTGGCGCGCGAGGGCGTGGCGGCGAACACCGTGACGGGCTCCGACTCGTCGGCCTTCGGCGCCCGCCTCGGCCTCGCC
>CALMRL010000109.1 GCA_937873345.1 uncultured Beijerinckiaceae bacterium
CGGGTGATCGAGGGCTCGGGCGAGAGCATCGCGCCGACGCCCGAGCGCGTCGCGAAGGCGCGGCCAGAGCGGGCGGCGGCCGGCGCCGACGCGGGCGGGGGCGGCGGGGATCATCACGTCCACGTCGGTCAGAATACGTTCCACATCCAAGCGAGCGATCCGCGGGGTGTGGCGACTGAAGTTCAGCGGGCGATGATGGCGCTTCTGGCACAGTCGGAGTCGGCGCAGCGGGGGAGCTTGAGCGACTGAGATGGCGGATTAGCTCGCGATGGTGGCGTGCTTTCTGTGTCTTCGTCGGTATCCGCTCGGTCCCGTCGGACTGCGGCGGCGGCAGGAGCTACCGGAGGCCCGTGGGGCGCGGCCTGTCCTATCTCGTCGGCGCGCGGGCCGTAGGTCTTTACGCCAAACACGACAGGCCGGATCGCGTCGAATGACATCTTTAGGAAGCTCGATGATGTCGGCAAGAGCATTACAGCCCCCGCGCGCTCGCACGGTCAGTTGTTCCTTGTCCGGTAACCGGGCGAACGGCAGGACGCCCGCTGAATTGTCTTGTGATCTACCGCCTATGGGTCTTGAAGCTTAATGCTGATTAGATGATCGCTCTACTTTGGATGAACCGGGAGGCATCCGGCCGGGCGTCTCGCAAAACACCCGCTCCCCGTCCGACCGTTCGCCGGGCGGGTGAACATAGGTTCGCGCCATAAACGCCTTGCATCCATTGCGAATGCCCAGCCGTCCAGCAATATGTTGCCTCAACGACGGCGTGCAGGCAGGAGTTATGGGGATGGGTGAAGCAGTAAAAAGGGCGGATGTCGAGACTCTGAAGAAGAACGAGGCAAAGTGGTCGAAGCCCCTGATGGCGGCTGGCTGGAATGCAATTCCCAGCATCATCATCGAGAAGCAACGGGCGCTCGGCCTTGACCCCATCGACCTCAACATCATCGTCCACCTGACGTCCTACTGGTGGACCGCGGATAACCTACCGCATCCTTCGGTGGAGACGATCGCCACCGCCCTCGACCTCAAGCCGCGCACGATTCAGAAGCGGATCAAGGCCCTCCAGGAACTCGGGCTGATGACGCGCACCGAACGCCGCAAGACGAAGCGGGGCAGCGATACCAACCTCTACAGCTTCGAGGGGCTGATCAAAGCGGTGACACCCTTTGCCGAGGAGAAAAATGCGCAAATTGCCAAGCGCAAGGCTGAGGAGCAGGAGCGGCTGACGCGCAAGAGGCCGCTTCTGCACGTCGTCGCTTCTAACTGAACATCGAGCTTTCAGCGTAGCTCAACCGGAGAGAGCCCCCGCTTTCGACCGATGTCATCGCGAATCGCATCCGATGAATAGGGGTGGGGAGGTTGTAGGTTCAAGTCCTGCCGCTGAACACAAATCCAGATAGCCCGGCGCCGAAGCGGAGCGCGCTTCGATAGCGCCAACGCTCCCGCAGGGGTCGGGCGGGCGGCCCGGAGGCCGCTCACGACGGCTACCGGGCGCCTGGCGCCGGCTTGGCAGCCGGCTTCCCCTTGACCGGCGCGGGCTTGCCCTCGGTATCGTCGTCGGATTCCGACCCGGTCCCGTCGGCATCGCCAGGGGGCAGAAGCGGCGCGTTGCCATCGTCGAGGATCGCCGGCTCAAGCATCAGCGCGACACGCTTCGCGTGCTCGCGCCCGCGCTGTTCGGTCTTCTTCAGCCAATCCCCGTTCGTGCGCTTGAGCGCGACCTCCTCAAGGGTGAGAGCGCCGAGCGCCACGCCGGCCGCGTCGCCTTCCCACTCCTTCTTCGGATCGAGCACGAGGCCGACCGGCGGAATCCAGATGCCGGAAAGCCAGGCCGCGCGGAGCAACGGCGACTCGAAGAAGCCCGGCGCGCGGACGACGCCCGACGTGATCGCGTCGGACAGGAACCATTCGAGCACCGGAGCGCAAAAGTCCGAGACGAGCCATTCGCGCCGCTCGGCGAAGAACTTCTGCGCCATCTCGATCGCGGCGCGCGACGCCGTGTAGGACGCCGTGAAGTGCATAATCAGCAACTCATAGGGGATGCCGAGCGCGACGCCGATTTGCCGGATGATGGCGGAGAAGAAGGCGTCGAAGTTGCTGTTCGCCCGGTTCGTGCTCGCCGTTTCGCTCGACTCGTTCACGCCGAGGCTAGCGACCGAGCCCGGCCCGAGCACGACGTCGTCGGCCTCTTGCTCAAGCCCTGGCATGGGAGCGCCCGGCGCCAGTCCCGAGCCGTCCTGCGTCTTGATGAAGACCGTGAAGAACGACGCGACGACGGCCGACATAAGCTCGGCTTCGGTGTAGCGGTCGAGCTGCTTCAGGATTTCGATCACGGGCGCCAGTTCCGGCACGCCGCGCGTCTGCTCCGGCCGCAGGCGCCGGTAGATATGCAGCGCCATCGGCTCGCCCGAGTTGGCGCCGAAGGCCGGAACCTCGTCGAAGTCGAGGTACGTCGTCAGGAAGAAGTCGCCGGGATGCTCGCGGAGCACGAAATAGGACACGGCCGCGCCGTCGAGGTCGAGCCGCACGCCGGATCGGATATACGGGTCGGCGCCGAGCACGGCGGGCGTGGCGAGCCGATCAGCCTCGATCACGGCCAGGGCGAGCGGTGCGACCGCGGGGCGCTTTGCGATCCGGCGCAAGACGAGGCAGTCGCCGGACTCAAAGACCGTGTTGAAGATCAGCCCTTGAAGGTCATAGAAATTCTGCTTCAGCGTGATATCGCAGGACTTCGACTTCGCCCAAAGGTGGAACTTCTTCTCGAAGTCGCGCTCCCACCTGTCGGCCTCGTCTTCCGACATGCCGAGAAGGTCGCGGTCGATTTGCGCGCGGAAATGCAGGCCGGTCCCGACCGTATGCGTCCTGGCCGTATTCTGAGCGCCCGTCGCGACGGGGTTGTTCCTCGTGAGGTCGCGGGAGCGGGCACGAAGCGTCGGAAGATCGCCGAGCGTGTCGGCATCGGCCGAGCCGGCGAACGTGCGCCACGCCTTCAGCGCGGCCTTGCGCCACTTCGCGCCCGAATATTGTCCCGTCATCGCGATTGCGACACGGGCCTGGTAGCGCCGCGCGCCGTACACGGGCGCAACGGCCATGATGGCGCGATCGAGGGTGTTCGGCTGCCCCACGGCAACCGGCAGGATCGGCGTCGGCATCTTCATAGCGGGATAATCCGCTGCATACGGACGCCGCCGGCCTTCGCACGAGCTGCCTTCAACTCAAGGCGCTGTTGCCGCTTGTCGAGGGCGGCGAGGTCCGGCCGCCAGATATCGCGATCCTTGATCCGCACGCGCTGGCCGCGCTGCTCGACGGCGCCAAGCGCGGCTTGCACGTCGGCGAGCTGTTGCTCGACGCTCGCGACCTCGGCCGCCTGTTCGGCTGCGCGCTCGGCATTCTGTTCGGCGAGGGGCGCGCGGCAGTCATCCATGGGCCGGAGGATCGCCTTACCGGCCCTTGCCGAGGAGTCCGATTGGGTCGACCCGGCAAACACAGCCTGTCATACTTAATCGGATAGAGCTGCTTGGTGCAGATCATGAATCTTGCGCGGATGAAAGCGAATGGCCGGACACAAAAGCCAACACTACCTGCCGCAGTTCTTAATGCGTAGATTTGGCGTTAACAACAAACAAATAAACACGTTTAACATCAAAAGCAGTAGTATAATTGCAAATGCAACTATAAAAGGACAATGCGCACGAGACTACTTCTACGCAAAGAGCCCAATAGTCGAAAAGACGCTTTCTGATCTTGAGGGAAGCGCTAGCGCAATATTGCGGAAGATTGCTGAAACAGGTAAATTCCCGGAGCGAAACACGAAAGAATTTGAAAATTTATTGCGCTTCTTGGCAGTTCAGCATGGAAGAACACCGAGCGCG
>CALMRL010000110.1 GCA_937873345.1 uncultured Beijerinckiaceae bacterium
GCCATAAGCCGCAGCAGCGCCGCCGAGCTGATGGGCTCGCCCGCCGGCCTGCATGGCCTCAACCTCGTCGCGGCGCTGCTGCGGCTGATGGCCGAGCGCGAGCCGCACGAGGCGCTGTGCGCGCGGGCCGAGGCGGTGATGGCCCTGCTCGACGATCCCCACCGCGCCCCGGCGGCGCTGGTGCGGCTGGAGCTGGCCGTGCTCGCCGAGAGCGGCTTCGGGCTCGACCTTTCCGTCTGCGCGGCGACGGGACGCGCGGCGGGGCAGGGGGGCGAGGCGCTGATCTACGTGGCGCCGCGCACCGGCCGCGCAGTGTCGCGCGATGCCGGCGGGCCCTACCGCGACCGGCTGCACACCCTGCCGGCCTTCGTGCTCGACGAAGCGGTGGAGACGGTCGCGGCGGGCGAGGCGCTCGCCGGCTTCGCGCTGACCGGACCCTTCCTGCGCCGCGACCTGCTCGGGCCCCGCGGCCTCGACATGCCGCCGAGCCGCGACGCCTATCTCACTCTGCTGTCGGACCGATGAGCCAGTGCCGTCATCGCTCGCGGCGACGGGACGAGGCGCGCTACGCCGATTTCACGATCACAGCTCGTCGCACACCCGGCGCTCGGCCATGCGGCTGATGCCGTAGCCTTCGTCCAGCGGCACCTGCTCGGTATGGCAGGATCGGTAGGTCGAGCGCTCGTGCGCCTCCAGCCGCCCGGCCGAGGGCATGGTGACGACGATGGCGGCGACGATCATCGCGCAGGCGACCAGGCCGAACAGCACGACGGTCTTATTCAGGCTCAGCGCATTCTCGGCCAAAGGGGCACCTTGGGTGAAACGGTCTTGATTGGGCGGTCGCTCCAGCGCGCAGTCGAATGCGGCGGCGACGGGGTCGTTTCTAAGGGCGACGGCGAAAAGCGACTAGTGCTGGCCGGCCACAACGCCTGCGCAACGCGCGGCTTTTGCTGGGCGGCTTTGGTGTTTGGTGAACCAACAGTGGCGAGGCCGAGGCGCCGCCCCCGCGGCGGCGTGATTCGTGTCCGCACCGTGGCGGCACGGCCGTTCCTGGCAAGAACAAAGACAGAACTTGCCGGTCGCCTCGCCTTGCCCTAGCCCTGGCGGCATGGCCAAGACTCCCGCTCCTCCTAACGGCGGCTCCATCGAGCCCGTGGCGCTCCACGAGGCGCTGGAGGAGCGCTACCTCGCCTACGCCCTCTCCACCATCACCGGCCGCGCCCTGCCCGACGCGCGCGACGGGCTGAAGCCGGTGCACCGGCGCATCCTCTACGGCATGCAGGTGCTGAAGCTCGACCCCGGCACCGCCTTCCGCAAGTGCGCGAAGATCGTCGGCGACGTGATGGGCTCGTTCCATCCCCACGGCGACCAGGCGATCTACGACGCGCTGGTGCGCCTCGCCCAGGACTTCTCGTCGCGCTACCCCCTGGTGGACGGCCAGGGCAACTTCGGCAACATCGATGGCGATGGCGCCGCCGCCTACCGCTACACCGAGGCGCGGATGACCGCGGTGGCGCGGCTGCTGCTCGACGGGATCGAGGAAGACGCGATCGACTTCCGCGACAACTACGCCGGCACCGAGCAGGAGCCGGTGGTGCTGCCCGCCGCCTTCCCCAACATGCTGGCCAACGGCGCGCAGGGCATCGCGGTGGGCATGGCGACCTCCGTGCCGCCGCACAACGTGCACGAGCTGTGCGAGGCGGCGCTGCACCTGATCGACCATCCCGAGGCGGCCGAGAGCGAGCTGCTGCGCTTCGTCCACGGGCCCGACTTCCCCACCGGCGGCGTGCTGGTGGAGCCTGCGGCCTCGATCGCCGAGTCCTACCGCACCGGCCGCGGCTCGTTCCGCCTGCGCGCCCGCTGGGAAAGGGAGGAGGGGCAGCGCGGCGCCTGGGTCGCCGTGGTCACTGAGATTCCCTACATGGTGCAGAAGTCGCGGCTGATCGAGAAGATCGCCGAGCTGCTCTCCGACAAGAAGCTGCCGCTCGTCGCCGACATCCGCGACGAGTCGGCCGAGGACATCCGCGTCGTCGTCGAGCCGAAGAACCGCGCCGTGCCGCCGGGCGTGATGATGGAGCAGCTGTTCCGGCTGACCGAGCTCGAGACGCGCTTTCCCATGAACATGAACGTGCTGGTCGACGGCGTGGTGCCGCGCGTCGTCTCGCTGCGCGAGGCGCTGCGGCAATGGCTCGACCACCGCCGCACCGTGCTTCAGCGCCGCTCGCGCCACCGCCTAGCGAAGATCGAACACCGGCTGGAGGTGCTCGCCGGCATGCTGGTGGTGTTCCTCCACCTCGACGAGGTGATCCGCATCATCCGCGAGGAGGACGAGCCGAAGGAGGCGCTGCGCGCCGCCTTTTCGCTCTCCGAGGTGCAGGCGAACTACATCCTCGACACCCGCCTGCGCTCGCTGCGCCGGCTGGAGGAGATGGAGCTGCGCCGCGAGCACGACGCCCTGAGCAAGGAGAAGGCGCAAGTCGAGGCCCTGCTCGGCGACGGTGCCAAGCAGTGGCGCAGCATCGCCGCGCAGATCAAGGCGCTGCGCAAGAGCTACGGGCCGGAGACGCCGCTGGGC
>CALMRL010000111.1 GCA_937873345.1 uncultured Beijerinckiaceae bacterium
TCACGTTGCCGCTCTCGAGGTTGCGCACCGACACGAAGTCGCCGGCGGCGCCGGCCTGCAGGGCGGAGGCGTAGGTCGAGATGGTGAGCCCGTCCTCCTGAAAGACGAGGCGCACGCGCATGCCGATCGTCACCAGCTTGGGCTCCGCCACCGCGTTCACCGGGATCGACTGGCCGGGCAGCAGGGTGCGGCGAGCCACCTTGCCGACCAGCGCCGTGCGGTTGGTGGCGAACAGGGTGGAGGGCACCGCGTCGGGGACGTTGACGTCGGCGAGCATCGCGTCGCGGATGACGTCGCCGGGATAGATCGTCAGCGCCGGCACCGGGCGGCGCTCGGTCGCGCTCGCGACGCTTGTCGCCAAGCCGGTCGCGAAGAGGCCGAGCAGCGCCGCCAAGGCAAGCGGGCGGGCGTGGAAGCCGAGCGGGCGGGCGGAAGGGGCATGCGGCATGGTTCGCTCTCCGCTCGCGCGCGGCCGGATGGGACGGTGGGTCAGCGGATACCCTTCGACAGGGTCTCGCTCATCTGATCGGCCGCCTGGATCACCTTGGAGTTCATCTCGTAGGCGCGCTGCGCCGCGATGAGGTCGGTGATCTCCTTCACGGGATCGACGTTGGAGGCTTCGAGGTAGCCCTGCGTGATCGTGCCGACTCCTTTTTGATTTAGGATACGAGGTGCTTCTTGATGTAGTCGTTGGCGTTCGTCGCCAGCGTCAGCTGCCCGACCTGCACCGGCGTGGTCTGCGTCGCGATCGTCGCGTTGACGATGCCCGACTTCGAGATCGTCACGGCGGTGGTGTTGGGCGGGATGACGATCGGCGGCGCGACCAGCGAGCCGTCGAGCGTGACGAGCTGCCCCTGCGCATTGGTGTTGAAGGCGCCGGCGCGGGTGTAGGTGAGGCCGCCGTTGCTGTCCGTCACCTGGAACCAGCCGCGCCCGGTGATGCCGAGGTCGAACTGGTTGCCGGTCTGGTTCAGCGTGCCCTGGATCTGCAGCGAGCGGATCGCCGCCGTCTTCACGCCCAGGCCGAGCTGCGCGCCTTCCGGGATGGTGCCGTCGCTGCCGCGGTTCGCGACGCCGTTGAGGCGCTGCGCCTCGTAGAGGAGGTCGGTGAACTCGGCCCGCGACTTCTTGAAGCCGGTGGTGTTGATGTTGGCGATGTTGTTGGCGACGACCTCGATCGCGGTGTTCTGCGCGTTCATGCCCGTCGCGGCGATGGAAAGCGCCCTCACTGGATGGCTCTCACTGGCTCGGGTTCCTCAGATCGGCATGCGCGTGATGTCCTGGAACGCCGCCACCGCCTTGTCGCGGACGGCGAGCGCGGTCGAGAGCGACTCCTGCGCCCCCATCACCGCCGAGACGACCGACTGCGTCGACGCCTTGCCCTGGATGCCGGCGATCGAGGCGCTCTCCGCCCCCTTCATCTTGTCGACCGAGTCCTTGGACAGCGAGGCGAGCACGGCCGAGAAGCTGTTGCCGCCGGTCGCGGCCGTGGCGGCCATGGTGGCTCCCGTTGTCGCCCCTTGGGCGCCCAGCGCCTGCTTCGGCCCGAACACCGAGGACAGGGCCGAGGTGACGAGGGGGAGTGCCGCGATCATGACGAACCCTTCAGGAGGTCGATGGTCATCGAGATGAGATCGCGCGATTGCTTCACGACCTGGAGGTTGGCCTCGTAGGCGCGGTTGGCCTCGCGCATGTCGGCCATCTCGAGGATAAGGTTAACATTGGGAAGCTTTACGAACCCTTTCTCGTCGGCTGCGGGATTGCCGGGATCGAGTTCGGTGGTGAAGGGCGCCTTGTCGGTGCCGACGCTCGACACCTTGACCACCTCGGCCTGGCTCGCCTCGTCGAGGGCGCCGGCGAAGGTGATGGTCTTGCGCTGGTAGGGGTCGGCGCCAGGCGTCGCGCCGGTGGAGCGGGCGTTGGCGATGTTCTCCGACGCGATGCGCATCCGTGCCGAGTTGGCGCTGAGCCCCGAGCCGGCGGTCGCCATCGCCGCCTGCAGCGGATCGATCATCGCGTGGTCCTCCGCGTCACGATTTCAGGCTCGCCATCAGCATGGCGTGGAAGCTCTTCAGGAGGTCGGTGGCGAGCGCATAGTCGCGGTTGATCGCGCCGGCCTTGGTCATCTCGCCCTCCATGCCGACCTCGTTGCCGTTCTCGGCCGCGTCGAAGCTGTCGCGCTCGCGCGTCTCGATCACCTGCCCGCCGAGCCCGTCCGCGCCCGAGGGCTCGATGTGGCCGGGGCTGGTCGAGGCGAGGGTGAGCTGCGTCTGCGCCAGCGCCTCGTCGAAGGGCGTGACGTCCTTCGGGCGATAGCCCGGCGTGTTGGCGTTGGCGACGTTGCCGGCCACCACCGCCTGTCGGGCGGCGAGCCAGGCGCTCTTTCGCTGGGCGAGGTCGAGGAGGAAGATCGGCTGCATCGGCGAGGGTTGCTGGATGGTGCGGCCGACCTTGGCCGGTCGGGCTTGCCCGGAGCTTGTCCGTCCCGGTGATCCCCGGTTCAGGCCCGATCGGCTTGGCTGTGCGGACGTTTGGGATGGGTGGGAAGCGGCTGCGGCGTTTCCCTGGCTGCTCACGGGGCGATGGCGCTGCATTCGCCGCTCGTCAGCGCTCATGCCGCAGTTTGACGTAGCCGGTCAGCTCGCGGGCGAGATGGTCGAACAGGCTCCTGATGCGGCGGGTCGTCCGAAGATCCTCGTGCACCACGACCCAGATGCCGACGCGGGCCAGGACGTGACCGGGCAGAACGGCGACCAGTTCGGGATCGCCGCGACCGATCGGTTCCTGGCAGTAGCCGATCCCGTATCCGGCTCGCATCGCCTCCAGAAGGCCGAGTTCGTTGTTGCAGCGAAGACCGAACCGATGCCCAGCCCCGAGAACATTCTGGATCTCTCGGACATGCTCCTCGCGGCCGATCAGCGTGTGGCGCGCGAGTTCGCCCACCGTGGCCGGCAGGCCGTGGCGTTGAGCGTAATCGTTGTGCGCGAACAGGCAGACCGCCACCTCGCCGATCCGGCGGGACACCAGGGCGGCCTGTGTCGGGAGGGTGTTGCGCACCGCGAGATCGGCGTCGTGACGAAGGAGGTCCTCGTTGCGGTCGCTCAGCGACAGCTCGATGTCGATGCCGGGGTGGGTGCCGCGAAACCTCGCCAGCATCGGCGGCAGGACGATGCCGCCCGTGGCCTCGCTCGCCGCCAGCCGGACGGTGCCGCACGTCGCATCGCCAGCGCCCGAGGCGGCGCGCAGCAGGGTTGCCGCGGCCGCCGCCATCGCTTCGGCATGCGGCAGGAGCGACAGCGCGCGATCGGTCGGCCGCAAGCCGTCCGTCGAGCGGGTGAACAAG
>CALMRL010000112.1 GCA_937873345.1 uncultured Beijerinckiaceae bacterium
CTGGAGCTTCTGCAAGGCCGTAGGCTATGCGCTCGATTAAACGTCCGATGCTCTATTTCGCCGGTTACATGCCGCCGCTGACGCCGCACGACCTCGCCGGCGACCGCTGCATCGACTACTACTCCGCGACCTGTGAAGCTGGCCGTCCAGCCGAGGTGGCGAGGTGGTCGACTCCGCGGTCGAGGACGCTGACGGTGAACGAAAGCAATCCTACTCGCGCCGCGGCGCTCGCCAAGGCTGGCCTGCACGCTTGAGCGCCGGGCCCGTTACCGAAGGTCCGCAGCGCATGGTGGACGGCATCATGGCCGCGCAACGCCACCGTCCCGTCGTCTCGCGCGCGCAGATGGGTCGTCGCTCGCAGCAGCGCCTTCAGTATGGCGAAGGCGTTCACGACAGGTTTGAAATCGGAGCTGTGGGGCGGATCTGGCCTCGCGCTGGTCTCGGCCGCAACCGAAACCAGCGCGCGCCTCGTTCATCAGCATCCCTATTCCGGATGAACCCCGTTCCGATGCTGTTTGGCGGGTCGGGATCTGCTTGCTTCGAATGCGACCGGAGCGGGCCGACCAGCTGAACCGCCGTGCCGGCATCGGACCGTCTCATGGACCGAAGAGCCGGATGGGATGATAGGGCCAAAGGTCGCCGAAATCCCACACGAAAGTTCCGAGCCCGAGCACAAACGCTTCGGCGAGCGCCAGCCCTGCTTCGTGTTGTTCTGCGACATCGGCGACGTCCCTGGTCAAAACTCTTTCCAGAACCGTCCGTATTGTCTCCGCGTCGAAATCTTCGCCTCTCGCTATGACGTCACGTCCGACCTCGTCCGTCGCCAACTGGATCTCTCTTGCGTTAAGCGCGGCGCTGCGGGCGCGGGCCATGCGTGCGCGCTCCGGCACAGCGACGAAGGCGAGGGCGATGTCGGCGACCGTCACCAGGGCCCCGACGTGTTGCAGTACGCATCGACCCGTGAGAAGGCCGACGATGCCCACCACGCTCGCGCCGACCAGCGCGAGTTCGTATCTTCTGTATCGCGTCGACCAGATCCGCGTCGACCAGGTCCAACTCATTGATCTCTATCTTCCTTTGCGATCGCCGCGCCAACCGGCGGCCGCGACTGCACTCAGGCACAGCACCCGACGGGGCTGCCCCTGGACGCATGGAGTGGAACTCCCGTCACGCTGTGGACGCTATCGCTGATACCGTTCGAGCAGGCCTATCCAGCTCCGCGGATCATCGCGCCGACCTTCGCCTTTGCAACTCGTTGACGACGAGGTCCGGCACCTTTTGGACCTACCTCACGAAGGGACTCTGCGCCGGGTCCAACTTGCCGGTGAGGTACGCGCACCAGTCCTCCATCAGCACGCGCCGCTTCTCCAGCGGCGCGCCGCGCTGGTAGGCGCGATGCACCTCGTCGCCGACGAGGTGCGCGAGCGCCTTCTCCGCGATCTCGTGCTCGTGGAAGGTCTCCTGCGCCGCCCAGATCCGGAAGGTCGCCCGGAACCCATGCGTCGTCACATGCACGCCCATGCGCTCGCGGCAGTAGTTCAGCGCCGTCAGCGACAGCGGCCTCCAGGCTCTCGCTCGGGAACACAAGCTCGTCCGGCCCGCCCGTGATGCGCAGCTGCGCGACGAGGTCAAGGATCTCCAGCACCCGCGCGCTCATCGGCACGACATGGTCTTCGCCGCTCACCGCCGCCTCGTTGTCGCCCTTCATTAACTCGGCGGGGATCGTCCAGTTGCGCTCGGCCAGATCGACCTGACTCCAGGTCGCCTCGAAGGCAGGGGTCGCGCAACACGGTGAGCACGATCCACTCGTTGACCAGCGCGCTCATCGAGCTGGGCGCCTGCAGCGAGAGCACGAAGCCTGGGGCGTCCTCGTAGTCCATCGAGGTGAAATGTCCGCGCACGAGCTTGGGCTTCGGCTTGTAGACGTTCTTCAGGTTGTCGCGCCACGCCGCCGGGTTCTCGCCAGTGCGGTGCCCGCGCGTCTTGGCGAGCGACAGGATGGCCTCGATACGGCCGTGCACGCGCTTCGCCGTTTCGGGCAGTGCGTACCAGATCGGGTCCAGCACGGTGATGACGTGGTTCACGTCGATGCCGTCGACCGGCAGGGCGAGGATCGCGCCGGCGTGGGTCTCCAGGCTGGCCCGCCATTGCGCCGCGCTCTTCGGGTTCTTTCACGATGGCGTGGCGCGGGCGATGTACTCGTCCATCATTACTCGGAAGCACGGCACTGCGGCCTTGACCTCGTTCCGTTCGGTTTTCGCCCGCAGCGGATCGATGCCGGTGCGGAGCTGGTCGCAGACGGCTTCGGCCCTCTCCCGCGCCTTCGCCAACGTCAGGCCACCCGGGCCGGCGCCGCCAAGACCCAGTTCGGACTGCCGACCATCAGAATGGTACAACATTACCCATTGTCGCGAACCGCCGGCCCGAATGCGCAGGTACAGGTTGCCACCGTCGGCGTGCAAGCCGGGCGGCAGCGTGGCAATGCTCTTGGCGACGAGACGGTTGATGGTGAGCACGGTCGCGCTCCCTGCCGTGCCCAAGCAGAGGAGGTGTCCTTGGGCGCCCTCCGAAGCATAGTGGATTGTAGCCTAATCGCAGAGGGATGGCCAGCCCCAGCGCCCTCGGGCGCCCTGACAGCTAGGGGGATTTGGCGGAGAGGGAGGGACTCTCACCCAGCCACACAGAAACAAGCAAAAACAATGACTTACGAGGCGTCGATTTAGCCGTGTGTATCACTGCTGTGTACCAGAAAGTCAAGGCTTCTGGACGTTCCTGACGAGTTCGACACCTGACCGCTCGCCATCGAGTCGGGGACGCGAACCCGGTGAATGATGGGTGTCCTCAACGCTGCCGTGGTCATCCCTGCTTTGCGGCGCGACGACCACGGGTCACGCGTGACCATCTACAGGAGGAAGGACCTCCCCAGGACATGAGGGCGCGCCTCATGGCTCGACACATCGCTAGGGCGTCGCGAACGCCGGGATGCGGGTCCTGACAAAGGAGGTGACATCACCCATCTCGTCGAGCCGCGCCGTCAGGTCGATGATGTCCTCGGCGGAAGCGTACGTGACCAAGTCCTCCTCGAAGCCCGGCGGCAGGACTTCACCACTGGCCGTGACCAGCCCGGCGAAGAGTGTCACGAGTCCGCGCAGCTGCGTCTCCTTCTGGCTTGGCCTGCGCCTGAAGTCGGGATCCACGGAGCCGGCCGGCAGCAGCGTCGCCATTAGGTCGACGAGCGACTCGGCGGCATTCACGAACGTCTCGGCGTCTGCGGGGCTCACGCTAGCGGTGTCGTAGTCCGCCACCGAGCGGGCTTCCTGTGCCCTGTTGAACTGTCGACCGTAGTCCGCCGACACCTTGCCGGTTTGGACGAGGTGCATGCCGAAGAGCCTTACGATGGTGCCATGTGGGCCGTGCGTATCCTGCCCCACCGTGGCGAGGTAGGCCCTGGCCGCGTTGAACATCGCGTAGTAGGCGCGGTTGACGGCGCTGTTGACGTCCCCCCTGTCGAGCGCGTCACGCCCCGACTCGGCAGCTTCCACGGCCTTCGCAAACAACGCGTCCATCGCTCGTCCTGATCTCCAGGCCGTCGCGGTGGATGGCGCGGACGAGCCGGGGGTTACGGTGTGCCTCCGGCCGCTTCCACTCGCGGGCGCTCAAGGGCCATGGTTGGACGTGCACGGCGGTCTCGACCGTGGCGTCGTAGGCCAAGTCCGCCATCCGCATCTTTTCCCTGAAGCCGTCCACCACGTCGTCGACGAGGACGACGGCCACGTCCAGGTCGCTCCCGGACCGAGCGTCGCCCCTGGACCTGCTGCCGAACACGTAGGCGCCGACCAACCGCTGGCCGTATTCCGACGTCAGCGCGCGGCTGAAGATGCCCAACGCCTGCATGGCGATGGGGGTCAGGCCTTCTCCGCGATGCGCGGCCGCGACGGTCATGCTCCAGTCCTGCCCTTGGACGTCTGCACCCTAGCACATGGTGCGCGAACGGCATGTTTCACCGGCACCGCATTGGCAGGTTTCCGTTCGGAACTTGTGGACATGAGGTGGCCTGTTCTCGGCCATGACACGGTGCGGGACCAAGGCGCATGCCCGCGCGGCGCCGGCGGATCCTCGGCGCACGTTGACAGCGCCTAGGCGACCGGGAAGCCGCCGACGACGTACGCGGCCTTCCTCCAAGTCCGCGCATAGTCCCAAGCGGTGCATCCGTCCGCTCCGGGAGCGGCGGCGGCGCGGCGCCGTAGGCGAGTGCTCGGTCCAAAGGAGGCGCGTCCGTGCGTCGTGCTGCTCGACCTCACCATGCCGGTGATGGACGGCTTCTCCTTCCTGGAGCGCCTGCGCGGGGAGAAAGGCCATGCCGACGTCCCCGTCGTGGACCTCAGCGCGCGGGACGTCTCCTTCAACGAGGGCGGGAGGCTCGCCGGCGTCGACCGCGTCGTCCGGAAGGGCGACGTCGACCTCCGCAGGCTCGCGTCAGAGATCGGACAGATTGGGTCGGCACCGCGTCTCTTACGCGCTGGCGTCGTCAGCGGCGCCCCTAGCCTGCACGAATACCCAAGCCGCGCCGCGAGACCTCCTCGACCACCGCACGAAGTCAGGCGTGTCCTGCAAGACGATTGGAGCGCACAACCATTCGACCTTTCCATACAATTGTCCGGCCTGAGTAGGCCGCCGCGACTTGGAACGGAACGGAAACGGCCTTACGCTGGAGGAGAACGCCGGTCGCGGTCGCGGGGCCGTTGAGGGGACGCATGCCTGTGATTAGGCGTGGAATAAGGCCCCCGTTGTTGGGGTGATCGGCGTCCAAACG
>CALMRL010000113.1 GCA_937873345.1 uncultured Beijerinckiaceae bacterium
CGGCCGCGACATGCCCTTCGCCGAGCACGGCCGCATGGGTGACGAGGGTCGCCACATGCGTCTCGGCTGGCATGCGAAACGAACCTCTTGGATCGGCAGGGTCGAACGATGGCATCGGGACGGCCGGCCGGGGGGCCTCGGGCACTCCTCATCGCAGGGCCGACGGCAAGCGGCAAGTCGGCGCTCGCGGCCGGGATCGCGGAGCGGCTCGGCGGCGTCGTGATCAACGCCGATTCGATGCAGGTCTATGCCGACCTCGCGATCCTGACGGCGAGGCCGGGCGAGGCTGAACTGATGCGTGCACCGCACGCGCTGTACGGCACGGTGGACGGTGCCGTCATCTACTCCGTCAAACGCTGGCTCGCCGACGTCACCCCCCATCTCGCCGAAGCCGGCCCCCTGCCGATCATCGTGGGCGGCACCGGGTTGTACTTCAAGGCCCTGATCTCGGGCCTGTCGCCCATCCCCGAGGTACCGGACGCGGTGCGCATCGCCGTCCGCGCGCTGGCGGAGGGACGGCAGCCGGCGGAACTCCATGCCCTGCTGACGCGACGCGATCCCGCCACCGCGGGAAGACTTCGTCCCACCGATCCGCAACGCATCATCCGCGCGTTGGAAGTGCACGAGGCGACGGGAGGCAGCCTCGCCGCATATCAGAGTCGGCGCGACCCTCCGCTGCTCGACCTTGCGCGATGCGCGCCGGTCACGCTGACCGTCGAGCGAGAGACGCTGCGGCAGCGGATCGACCGGCGTTTCGACATGATGGTCGGAAACGGCGCCCTAGCGGAGGTCGAGCGGCTGGCCGCAAGAAAGTTGTCGCCGACCCTGCCGGCGATGCGGGCGCTCGGTGTGCCCGCGCTGATCGGCGCCCTGCGCGGGGAGAGGCCGCTCGCGGAGGCCATTTCCATGGCCAAGACCGAGACGAGGCGTTACGCGAAAAGGCAGGAAACCTTCTTCCGCCACCAGCTTGGCGACTTCACCCCGGTGACACCGGACGAGGCCGAGCGCAGACTTCTACACGCCGCCGTCGCACCCTACTCGTAGGCATGACCCAGTGGCCCGAGGTCGGCACCGCCACCCGGACCGTACCATCCGGCGAAGTACGGCGAGCCGTAGCCGTCGGCGCCGGAGAAGACGCCGTAGCTGGCGCGGTTGCCGTAGCCGTAGACGCTGTCGCCGCGCAGGCCGAAGCCGTAGTTGCCGTTGCCATTGGTCAAGGCGTCGGTGATCACCGCGTCGCGCACGGCGCGCCCCTGCCGGTCGCGATGCACGGCGGCGGCGAAGCGGTAGGGCTGCGGCAGGCGATGGAAGCCGTAACCGGTGCCAGGACCATCGCTGACCAGCGCTTGGCCGCCCTGGCCGTGGGCGGCACGCTCATAGCTCACGCCGATGCGAGAATGGCGCATCTGCGCCGCCGCCGGCAAAGCGAGCGCCATGCAGGCTGCGCCGGCGAGCGCCAACGTCGAGACCTTCACTGACATGAGATATTCCCTCCTGATCCACGTACCGTCGTTCCGTTGCCAGAGGACGAACAGGCCGGCTCGGCGCTTCGTTCCCGAGCCGCGGCCGGCCGCGTTGCCGGTCGGTCCGGCGGCGACTAGGCTGCCCCGACCATTGAGGATCGGCAGAATGGCGGATGGGTTCGACGAACTTCTCGGCGAGGGGCCGAGCGGCGCCGCGGTCGGCCTGCTGCGCCTCGGCACCGACCAGCTCGCTCTCACCCTGACGAACTACGGCGCGCGGGCGCTGTCGATCGAGGCACCGGACCGCAACGGGCGTCGCGACCACGTGCTGCTCGGCTTCGACAAGCTCGCGACGATCCTCAAGGCGGGGTCCTTCAACGCCACGCTCGGACGCTACGCCAACCGCATCGCGGGCGGCCGCTTCACGCTCGACGGCAGGAGCCACCAGCTGTCCGTCAACGACGGCGCCAACACGTTGCACGGCGGCAAGCAGGCGATGGCGAAGAAGGTCTGGCAGGTGGCGCACCGCGACGCCCGCTCGGTCGCCTTCTCGCTCGTCAGTCCCGACGGCGACCAGGGCTTTCCCGGCGAGATGCTGGCGACGTCGACCTACACGCTCGACGGCGACACGCTGCACCTCGCGCTGGAGGCAACGGTGAGCGAGCCCTGCCCGGTCAATCTGTCGTTCCATCCCTACTTCAACCTCGCGGGGGCGGCGGCCCTCGACGTCAACGACCACCTGCTGGAAGTGCCGGCGAGCCGCTACCTGCCCACGGATGCGCAGCAGATTCCCACCGGAGAGCTGGCCGACGTCACCGGTACGCCGTTCGACTTCCGTCGGCCCGTGCGCATCGGCGAGCGGGTGCGCGGCAGCAACCCGCAGCTGCTCGTGGCACGCGGCTTCGATCATTGCCTCGTGCTCGACGGCGAGGCCGGCACGATGCGGCCGGCGGCGCGGCTGCACCACCCCGGCTCCGGACGCACGATGGAGATGAGTACCGATCGCGCAGGACTGCAGGTCTACACCGGCAACAGCCTCGACGGCTCGCTCGTCGGCTTCGGCGGCACCTATCGGATGACGGCGGGCCTCGCGCTCGAAGCGCAAGCCTTTCCGGACGCCCCGAACCACGGGAATTTCCCGTCGACCGTGCTGCGCGCGGGCGAGAAGTTCACCGCACGCATCAGCTGCCGATTCACGGCCGGCTGATGCGTGCGCCTGCCCAACCCGGCTGCGCGCCGGTTTCGGCGATGGCGCTGAAGGCTGCGCAGGTGATCCCATGGACCCACGGCGCGAATGACCAGCATCGGGGTGCCGACGCGATCGATGGTGCCGATGCCGTTCATCTTGCCACACCGCGATCGTCGAGACATCAAGGCGAGCCTGCCGGTGTGCTCGCTCGGTATGCTGTCGATGCAACCTAACGTCTCGCTGCTCTCCGGCCGCGCAGACGTCGACACGCGTTATGTGATACGATTACAACAATCCCGCCCAAGCGCCGTACGGGGCGCCGGTGCCGCTTGCAGGTCGAACGACGGAGTTACACTATAACGCATCTCCATCGCTGAGCTTCGCCATGCCTTCGTTCCGCCGCTTCCTGCTTGCTGGCGCAGCCCTATCCATCCTCCCGGCCTTGCCGGCGCGGGCGCAGACTGCCCTTCCCTCCATCACCCTCGCTTCGCCGGAGAAGCCGAAAGCGGTGAAACGACCCAAGCCGTCCTTGCGTCGAGCCGTGGCGCGGCCACCTGCCTCCACGGCCACGGCACCCCGCCTCGGTCCCCGCCCCGACACCCAGACCGCTGCGGCAGGCCCGAAGGCCGCCGGCGTCGAGGTCCCGGCCGGCACCACCGGCGAAGAGGGCGGCCCGGTCAGCCCGCAGGTGGCGGCGGCCCGCACCGGCGAAGCGCGCGCCGAACAGAGCCGCGAGCGCATCTACACGCAAGGCGGCGCCAGCGTCACCACCATCGGCAAGGCGCAGGTCGACAACCTGCCGCAGGGCAACCAGACAGAATTCGACCGCGTCGTGCTGCAGTTGCCCGGCGTGTCGCAGGACTCCGCGGCGAGCGGCGACTTCCATATCCGCAACGAGCACGCCAACGTGCAGTATCGCATCAACGGCATCCTGCTGCCCGACGGCGTGTCGGGCTTCTCGCAGGTGCTGGACTCGAGCTTCATCCGCTCGATCTCGCTGATCGACGGCGCGCTGCCGGCGGAGTACGGCCTGCACACCGCCGGGCTGCTCGACATCACCACTCGCAACGGCGCCGACAACCCGGGCACGATCGTCACCGGCTACGGCGGCAGCCGCGACACCGTCATCCCCACGGTCGAGACCTCGGGCGTCAGCGGCACCTGGGACTACTTCTTCACGGCTCGCTTCATCACCGACAACATCGGCATCGAGAGCGCCACGCCGACGCTCGACCCGATCCACGACAGCGTGCGCCAGGGCCGCTACTTCGGCTACGCCTCGACGCCGCTCGGCGACAGCAACCGCTTCGTGTTCATGTCGGGTGCCACCACCGCGCACTTCCAGGTGCCCAACGTGATCGGCGCCCCGCCACAGTTCACCGCCTTCGGTGTCTCCAACTTCGACTCGACGCAGCTCAACGAGAACCAGGACGAGCGCTCGATCTTCAACATCATCGCGCTGCAGACCACGCTCGGGCCGCTCGACAGCCAGATGTCATACTTCCAGCGCTATTCCTTCCTGCACTTCATCCCCGACCAGACCGGTGATCTGGTCTTCAACGGCGTCGCCTCCGACGTCTTCCGCACCAGCCTCGTCAACGGCATCCAGAACGACAACGCCTACCGTGTCAGCGATCGACAGACGATCCGCTTCGGCTCGGTGTTCCAGGTCGAGCGGGCGGAGGCGCTCAACGGGTCCACCGTGGAGCCGCTCGACGCCGACGGCAACCCGGTCGATGCCCCGTTCGGACTGTTCGACGCCGAGCGCAAGACGGGCCTCGTTGGAAGCGTCTACGCCTCGGACGAGTACAAGCTGACGCCCAAGCTCACCTTGCAGGCCGGCCTGCGCTTCGACGCGATGCAGGAGTACGTCACGGCGAACCAGCTCAGCCCGCGCGCCTCGCTGGTCTACACGCCGACGCCGACCACGGTGATCCATGCCGGCTATTCCCGCTACTTCACCCCGCCCGAGCTGGCGCTGTCGGCGCCGACGCCGCTGGTGCCGTTCAGCAACACCACCGGCGCGCCGGAAGTGACCCAGAACGATCCCGTGCGCCCGGAGCGCTCGCACTTCTTCGACGTCGGCGTCACGCAGCAGGTGACGCCGAAGCTCGCTGTCGGTCTCGACGGCTACTACAAGATCGCCAAGAACCTGATCGACGACGGGCAGTTCGGCCAAGCGTTGGTGCTCACCGCCTTCAACTACGACCACGCCTATAACGAAGGCGTCGAGTTCAAGGCCACCTACAAGGATGGCGGCTTCTCCGCCTACGGCAACCTCGCCGCCGCCGTGCAGAAGGCCAAGCAGGTCATATCGAACCAGGACCTCTTCGGCGCCGACGAACTCGCCTTCATCGCGAACAACTACATCTTCACCGATCACACGCAGCTCATCACCGCCTCGGTCGGCGCCTCGTACCGCTACGCGCCGACGAAGACGACGCTGACCACCGACGTGATCTACGGCAACGGCCTGCGCGACGATTTCGCCAACACCGGCCGGGTGCCGGACTACGCGTCCTGGAATCTCGGCTTGTTGCAGGACTTCCAGCTTTCCGCGCTCGCCAAGCCGACGACGTTCCGCTTCGCCGTGGTCAACGTGCTCGACCACACCTACGAGATCCGCGACGGCTCGGGCATCGGCGTGTTCGCGCCGCAGTTCGGGCAGCGCCGCGGCTTCTTCGTCAGCCTCAGTCAAAGGTTCTGATCGCTGGTCGGCGAGGAGACCGCACCGGAAAAGGAACCACCCGTCCGCACCCTCGACCTGCTGGCGGTCGGCCGGAGCCGTTTCGAGGCGCTGCGCTATCTCGCGGCTGTGAGCGTGCTCGTCGCGGGATGCGGCGGCCTCGCGCTGACCTTCGGTGGGGCAACGCCGGACGAGGCGACGGTGGAGACGGAGAGCGCCGTGATGGTCGATCTGCCGGCGGCCGAAGCGTCCTCGCACCTCGCGAGCGAGGCGGCGGACGGACCGGAACAGCAGGCGGCGGCGGCCGCTGCCGCATCCCCCGACGCCGCTCCACCGAAGCCGCCCGAGGAGGAGAAGCCCGTCGAGCGGCCGCCAACCGACGAAGCCAAGCCGGCGGAGCCGGTCGAGGCTCCGCCGCCTCCGGAGCAGCAGGGCGAACTCGCCGCGAAACCAGAGCCGCCGACCCCGCCGCGGCAGGCGACTGCGGCACCGGCGGCCGCGGCGGCGGCCCAGGTGGAAATGGCCCCGGCGGGATCGCAGGTGCCGGACCCGTCCAAGCATGAGGATGGGCAGGAAGGCCTCACCCGTCCCTCGGCCCATGCCATCACGCTGTGGCAGCAGGCGCTGATGAAGCGGCTCGGCGACGCTCGCCGGCAGTTTTCCGCGCGGCACGATGCCAGCGGGACGGTGACGGTCGGCTTCATCATCGGGGAACGCGGCGAGCTCATCTCCGAACGCGTCGCGGCAAGCTCCGGCTCAAGAGCGCTCGACACGATCGCCTTGCAGCTGGTGAAGCGCGCCGCACCCTTCCCGCCGCCACCCGCGGGTTCGCACGACGGCGACCTGTCGTTCACCGTTCTCGTGCGTTTCCGGTGAAGCGGCGTCGAAGGGCCGATGACGCCGGCTCGGAGAGTCGATCGCTCCGGCGAGATGTGCTTTCATCGCGCACGGCATGTTGCAACGCGTCGGATATCCCGAAAACGGCTGCCGCAATTTTCAGTCCGATGCTCTCGAATAACGGACTCAGAGGCGGTCGGCGGCCCTGTGATCCACTTGGCTTTTTCGCAAGCCGCGCAACAGACGGTTAGTCGCCGGTCGCGCGCGAAAACGGAGAAATACAAGCTAGATCAATTGGCTGGGGGACCTGGATTCGAACCAAGATTAACGGAGTCAGAGGCGGTTGCGAGGCTCTGATCTGCTTGGCTTTTTCTGCAAACCAGGGCGAAAATGGCACTAGTTTCGTCAAAGGGTTACGTCGCATCTACAAACCGGATTTTTCGGCCCGGGCGGCTTCGAGCTTGGCGATGCCGGAGCGCGCCAGGGCGATGTCGCGGCTGAAGTAGTTTGCATCGAGGATCGACTGCACGTCCTGCAGGCTGTGCCCGGTGATGGTAGCGACCTCCGCCTCGGTGCATTGCGCGGCGAAGAGGTGGGTGACGGCGGTGCCGCGGAGATCGTGGAAGGTCAGGCCGGCAATGCCGGCACGCTTGCACGTCTTGCCCCAGGAGGCGCGGAAACCGTCGGCCGTCCACGGCTCGCCGGCACTGTTGCGCAGGATCCGCCCATCCTTCGCCGCGCCGACCCGGGCGGCGTCGAGGGCGGCGCGCAGCGGCCCGCCGACAGGGATCGTCACGCGCACCCCCGTCTTGCTCTGGCGCAGCCGGATCGTCTCACCGTCGTAGGCGAACCAGGTGAGCGCCAGCAGGTCGCCCTGCCGCTGCCCGGTCCACAGCGCCATCATCATCGCCAGCGCGATCGGCGGCGACGCCGTGGCGAGGAAGGCTGCCTCGTCCTCGGGCTTCCACACCTTCTCGGCGCGGTTGCCGTCGTAGAGCCGTCCGCCCTTCGTGCACGGGCTCGTCTCGATGTGACCGCGCTCGACCGACCAGGAAAGGACGCGGGCGAGCACGGTCCAGGCGTAGTCGGCCTGACGCGGCGATCGCTTCGCCAGCTCGTCGCGCCAGCCGAGGAAGTCGGCGCGGCAGCGGCGATCGGCGAGGAGCTTGACCGGGAAGGTGCCGAACTTGGCGGTGATCGCGACGAGGTGCTTGGCATAGTCGGCGCGGGTGCGCGGCGCGAGCTTCAGGAAGTCCTGGCTGTCCTGGTAGCTGTCGAGCAGGAAGCTCATCGTCGATCGGGGCGCCAGCTCTGTCTTGCGAGCGGCGATGGCGGCGTTGTAGGCGGCGACGAATGCCGCGGAACCAGGCTCGCCCTCGATCCGCGGACCGCCGCGCCAAGCGTAGTGATAGGTGACGCGCTCGCCGTTCGCGAGGCGCTTGGTCGCCGTGTGGATGCCCTTAAGCAGCACCCGCATTCCGCCGTCTCCACTCCTCGAGCTCGTCGACGACAGGCTGCCCCGAGTCGGCCCTGCCGTAAAAGAGAGTGATCTTCCCCTCGGCGTCGATCTCGCTGCGCACGACGTGGTGACCGGCCGACGCCGCGGCGCGGAGGGCGCGGGCGAGGTCGGCCTGGCGGAACGACGGGCGACGGCGAGCGTCGCTCACTCCTTCGGACCCTCGAGCAGCGGCGGCAGCGGCTTACCCTCGGCGGCAGCCGCAAGCGCTTTCACGGCGTAGCGGGAGTAGACGTCGCCGTCGGGCATGACGATGTGGGCGAGGAAGGCCTCGTCGAAGGTCTCGATCCCACTGGCGATGCTCTCCAGCTTCGCTTTGATCGCCAAGAAGAGATTGCGCCAACGCGAGCGGGTCTGCTGCTGGGTAAGGTTCGTCGGCAACGGCAGGTAGAAGCGAATGCTGCGATCCTGGAACCGGAAAGCGACGACCGCCTGACCCTTGTCCTCGACAGCGCCGAACGAGGTGGCGCCGTGCTTCCTGACCAGCGCGCGGATCTCAAGCTGCGTCTTCTCAGGGGTGACCTTGGTGGTGGCGGCGTAGGGGGTCATGAGCGTCCCTCGCGCTGCCACGCAAGCCAAGCCGCGCGGACCCGCCGACATTCGGCGTTTTCTCCGATCTCCATGAATTCGTCGTCGGTTGGCACGCGAAGCGTCAGGGCGGGCCCGAAGGCCGCCCACTCCCCACATTCTGCGCACAGCGACAGGTCACCCTCGTTGGGCGACGCAGCTCCATACACGAAGGCGGCGCGATCGAGCTCGGCGCCACAGTGCGGACAGGCGGTGGTAGCGATCACGAACGACGTCATGCTCACGGCCGGTCCCCTCCATCCTGGTGCCACACGCGGCATCGGACTGACGGCATCTCCTCGTCCTTCGGGCGGACCAGGCCGTTGCACCGCCAGCTGCGAAACCGAAGCTCGTTGTCCTCGCGCACGAGCTGCCCATCGCAGCGCGGATCGGGACAGCGCCGCGTGAAAAAGCGGCCGCTGGCGT
>CALMRL010000114.1 GCA_937873345.1 uncultured Beijerinckiaceae bacterium
CGTCGGCGAGCAGCTCCTCGGCGTGCCAGAAGGGCGTCGCCACAACGGCGCGGCCATTGCCGAAGGCGTAGGCGAGCGTGCCCGAGGTGATTTGCTCGCGGTTGCGGTAGGGCAGCAGGCAGACGTCCGCGGCGGCGATGGCGCTGGTGATGCCGTCGAGGTCGGAGTAGGTGTCGGCGAAGCGCACGTTGCCGGACAGGCCGAGCTCGGCCGCCAAGACGATAAGCGACTCGCGGTAGCGTTCGCCGTGCTGCCGGCGGATGTGCGGATGGGTGGCGCCGAGGACGAGGTAGAGCGCCTGCGGCCGCTCGCGCACCAGCGTCGGCATCGCCCGGATCGCCGTCTCGATGCCCTTGTTGGGCGACAGCAGCCCAAAGGTAAGCACCAACTCGCGTCCGGCGGCGTCGAGACGCGCCTTCTCGGTCTCCCGGTCGGCGGGGATGCGGGGTATGCCGTGCGGCACGAAGCCGATCTTCTCCCGCGGCACGCCCTGGGCGACGAGCAGGCCGCACGCGCGCGCGCTCATCACCACCAGCTTAGCGGAGAGCAGCGCCAGCTCCTCGACGACGCGCATCTGCCCAAGCGTGAAGTGCTCCAGCACGGTGTGCAGCGTCGTCACCACCGGCGCCCGGACGCGGCGCAGGAAGGCGAGGAGGTAGCTGCCGTCCGGGCCGCCGAAGATGCCGAACTCGTGCTGGACGCAGACAAGGCTGCAGCCCCGCGCATTGAGCGCGTCGGCCGCCGCCTCGTAGCTCGCGAGGTCGTCCTGCGCGATCGCGGCGCAGACGCAGGGCGGATAGACGGTAGGGTCGCGGCCCTGCGCGTCATCGATGGCGACGACGTCCACCGCCGCATCGGGCAACGCGGTTGCGATGGCGGCGGCCAGATCCTCCGTGAAGGTCGCGATGCCGCAGCGGCGAGGAGGATAGGTGCCGATGAGCGTGACGGCCTGACAAGTCATGCGGGTTCCGGGAAGAAGTGTGTCTACCGCCCAATGGCGGCTTGTCACGAACCCGTCATCGACGATCGTGTTGCATCTGCGCCGCATCGCACGCGCCCGAGAGCGTCGTTCCTGGGTTCACACGTTCTCCTCAGAAGCGGACGTTGATTGATCAGGATGCAAAGCTCACGAGCAATTCAGCAGCTCGACGACCGATCGATAGGGCAAGCGGTCCAAAGTCATCGACAGAGCCGCGGACGGGATGCGGCATTCCATCCGCATCCGCACCATGAGCAAGGTGACTTGAATGCGCCTCGCCGCCTCACACCAGCTCAGCCAGCGCGGCGGCGTCGAAGCCGCGCAGGCCGGCGTGGTCGGCGGCGCGTATCCGATGGTCGCCGCCGCCTATAGCGAGAGGCGATCGGCGCTGGCGAGGGGGTACGGCCTTGGCCGCAAGTCGGAGGGCGCGGCCGCTGTCCAGCCGGCGAATGTTGATGAAGCAGCGAGGGTCGTGGAGCCGGCTGGGGCGCCTCCGAGCGAAGAGCAAGTGAGCGCCGAACCGTCTCCTCGCAAGCGAGGGCATCCAGCGCGGAAGAAGGTCGCAGCGGAAGAAGGTCGCGAAGGCGGCATAGGCGCACTGCCTCTGCCCGGAATGCGCCTCGCCGTGGCGATTCTGTCGGCGCCGGCGCCGCGGGTGGTGAAGCGCTGAGGCGTCAGCCAAACATCTCGTCGAGGCTCGGCACCGTGCCGAACGCCCTCAGCACCACCGCGTCGGCGAACTCGCCGATGTTGGGGTCGCCGGTGCGGGAAAAGGCGACAGCGCCGCCGTGGTTGCGTGCCATCTCTTCCGCTGTGCGGATCGCGGCGTGGGCACTCTGCCGGTCCTGCGCCTCGCCGGGCACCAGCTCGCCTTCCTCGTTCAGGAGGAACGGCAGCGCGACGTAGTAGGTGATGTCGGCCATCGTTTCGCTACCTCCTGACGAGTTGGTCGCCATCGCCTACAATCGTGCCTCAGTTAGCGGTGCCTACCGCCATGCCCGCCACCGTGACCTCCGCCATGTCCTCCATGGCCGCCAGGATGTCCTCCTCCATGCCCCCCTCCGTGGAAACCGCCGCGACCGCCGCCATGAAAGCCACCATGGCCGCCGAAGCCACCATGGGCACGGCCTTGGAAGCCAAACCCTCTGCGCCCGGAGCCGCCACGATGGAAGCCACCCCGCCCACGGAAGAAGCCGCGCCAGCCGTTCGGGCCGCCCCAGCCGAAGCCGCGCCGGAAGGCGTAGCCGCACCAGTACCAGCCCGGTCCATGCCAACCGTCGGTGTAGAAGCAATACAGCCGTCCGCCGACGTCGACCTGATCGAGCACAACCTGCGCCTGAGCTGGGGGCGCCAGCGAAAGCACCGGCATAAGCAGGAAGCCGCAGGTCGCGAGAGCCGCGAGGCGTTTGTTCATCGTCGTGTCCTTCCGTGAGACTGCATCCAAGGC
>CALMRL010000115.1 GCA_937873345.1 uncultured Beijerinckiaceae bacterium
GCCGTGCTCGCCGCCGAGGCCAGCTTCGCGCAAAACGACGTGGGGGACGGCGCGAAGCACGGACCGGACCTGCTGGTGGCCTTCGCCGATACGCCGCTCGTCACCGCCGACACCTTCTCGCGCCTCCTCGCCGGCCTGCGCGAGAGCGGCGCCGCGGTCGCCGTCGCCGGCTTCGAGGCTTGCGACCCGACGGGCTACGGCCGGCTGCTGCTCGACGCCGACGGCGCGCTCGTCGCCATCCGTGAGCAGAAGGATGCCGGCGAGGCCGAGCGCGCCATCACCCTGTGCAACGGTGGGCTGATGGCGCTCGACGGGCGCCACGCGCTGGATCTGCTGCGTGCCGTGGAGCCGAACAACGCGCAGGGCGAGTTCTACCTCACCGACGTCGTCGCGCTGGCCCGCGCCCGCGGCCTCGCCGCGACGGTGGTGCGCGTTCCCGAGGGCGAGGTCGCCGGCGTCAACGATCGGGTGCAGCTCGCCGCCGTCGAGGCGGCGATGCAGTGGCGGCTGCGCGAGAGGGCGATGCGCGGCGGCGCCACCCTCGTCGATCCCCAGAGCGTGACGATGAGCTTCGACACGGCGCTGGCGCGCGACGTCGTCGTCGAGCCCCACGTCGTCTTCGCGCCCGGCGTCAGCGTCGGCGAGGGGAGCCGCATCCGCGCCTTCTCGCACCTGGAAGGGGCCACCGTCGCCGAGCGGGCGATCGTCGGCCCCTATGCCCGGCTGCGGCCGGGGGCGCGCATCGGCGCGGAAGCGCACGTCGGCAACTTCGTCGAGATCAAGAACGCGACGCTGGAGCGCGGCGTCAAGGCGAACCACCTCTCCTACGTCGGCGACGCCCACGTCGGCGCCGGCACGAACCTCGGCGCCGGCACGGTCACCTGCAACTACGACGGCTTCGGCAAGCACCGCACGGTGATCGGGGCCAACGCCTTCATCGGCGTCCACGCGGCGCTGGTGGCGCCCGTCAGCGTCGGCGAGGGCGCCTTCGTCGGCACGGGATCGGTGGTGACGCGCGACGTGGCGCCCGACGCGCTGGTCGTCGCCCGCGCCCGCGCGGTCGAGAAGCCGGGCTGGGCGAAGGGCTTCCGCGAGCGGAAAGGCCGCCCGGCGTCGGACGGGCAGGGCTGAGAGGGTCATCGCGGCATGTGCGGAATCGTAGGCATCCTCGGCCGCGAGCCTGTCGCCGAGCGGCTCGTCGAAGCGCTGAAGCGGCTGGAGTACCGCGGCTACGACTCCGCCGGCGTGGCGACGCTGGAACGTGGCCACCTCACCCGACGCCGCGCCAAGGGCAAGCTGCGCGAGCTCGACGCCCTGCTGCGCCGCGAGCCGCTCGCGGGCACGATCGGCATCGGCCACACCCGCTGGGCGACGCACGGCCGCCCCAACGAGAGCAACGCCCACCCCCACGCTACCGATCGCGTCGCCGTGGTGCACAACGGCATCATCGAGAACTTCCGCGAGCTGCGCGACGAGCTGCGCGCGCGGGGCCGCGTCTTCCTGAGCGAAACCGACACGGAGGTCGTCGCCCATCTCGTCAGCACGGCGATGGACGACGGGATGTCCCCCGTCGAAGCGGTGGCGGCGAGCCTGCCGCGGCTGAAGGGCGCCTTCGCCCTCGCCTTCCTGTTCGAGGGCGAGACCGACCTGCTGATCGGCGCCCGCCAAGGCGCGCCGCTGGCCGTGGGATACGGCCAGGGCGAGGAGCTGGGCACGATGTACCTCGGTTCCGACGCGCTGGCGCTGGCGCCGTTCACCGACAGCCTCACCTATCTCGAGGAGGGCGACTGGGTGGTGCTGAGCCACCTCGGTGCCGCGTTCCGCGACGGCGCCAACAACCCCGTGGAGCGCCGGCGCATCCGCACGATGGCCTCGGCCTTCCTGGTCGACAAGGGCAACCACAAGCACTTCATGGCGAAGGAGATCCACGAGCAGCCGGAAGTGGTGGCGCGCACGCTGGCGCATTACCTCGACATGTCGGCGGGCAGAGTGGCCCTGCCCTTCGCGTTGCCGGTCGACGCGGCCAAGCTCGACCGCCTGACGATCACCGCCTGCGGCACCGCCTACATCGCCGGGTTGACCGCGCGCTACTGGTTCGAGCGCTTCGCCCGCCTTCCCGTCACCATCGAGGTCGCCTCCGAGTTCCGCTACGCCGAGGCGCCGATGGTGCCGGGCGGGCTGACGCTCGTCGTGTCGCAGTCCGGCGAGACCGCCGACACGCTGGCCTCGCTGCGCTACGCCCGTGGGCAAGGGCAGACGGTGGTGGCGATCGTCAACGTCGAAACCTCGACGATGGCGCGCGAAAGCGACGTCGTCGCGCCGACCAAGGCCGGGCCGGAGATCGGCGTCGCCTCGACCAAGGCCTTCACCTGCCAGCTCGCCGTGCTCGCCTGCCTCGCCCTGGCGTTCGGCAGGGCAAGGGGCACGTTGAGCGAGGCCGACGAGGCGCGGCTCGTCGCCGAATTGATCGCTGTGCCCGGCCTGATGGCCGAGGCGATCAAGCGAGAGGCGCAGGTCGAGCACCTCGCCCGCGAGATCGGTCGCGTCCGCGACGTGCTCTACCTCGGGCGCGGCACCTCCTACCCTTTGGCGATGGAGGGGGCTCTGAAACTCAAGGAGCTTTCCTACATCCACGCCGAGGGTTACGCCGCCGGCGAACTCAAGCACGGGCCGATCGCCCTCATCGACGAGGCGATGCCGGTGATCGTGATCGCGCCGCACGACGCGGTCTACGAGAAGACGGTGTCCAACATGCAGGAGGTGGCGGCGCGCGGGGGCCGACTGATCCTGATCGGCGACAGCCGCATCGCCCGCGACTTCGGCGGCGAAGCCGAGGCGATCCTCACCCTGCCGGACATGGCACCCGACTTCACAGCGATGGTCTACGCCGTGCCGGTGCAGATGATCGCCTACCACACGGCCGTGACGATGGGGAAGGACGCCGATCAGCCGCGCAACCTCGCCAAGAGCGTCACCGTCGAATAGCCGCCGTGCTCCTGTCTTGCGCCGTGTAGGCTACGAATAATGCTCGGTCATTTGAATAAAGATCGTTCGAAATAATGTTCGTTGAAAGTCTGACCGTCTTCAGCGCAGAATAAAGATCGTTCATCGAGATCATCAGAGTGGCTAGGTAAGGCAGCTTCCTGTCCACAGGCGGAAAAATCAATTGGAACTAAGGAGTCCCTTCGCGCGGTCGCGGCGACGCCCTCAAGACGCGCGGACGGGTCGGTCGCGTTCGACCCTCGCCTCTTCCAACGCCCTCGCCGCGAGCCGGAGCCGATCCGACGGCAGTCCGGCCGCCCGCATCACCCGCCAGGCCGGCGTCCGCGGATCGCCGTCCAGCAGCCGTATCGCGACGACCTTGGCGCGGCGGAAGCGGAAGGCCTCGACGTCCTCCGCCAGACGCCGCGCCTCCGCGAACGTCCCGGGA
>CALMRL010000116.1 GCA_937873345.1 uncultured Beijerinckiaceae bacterium
GAACAAGGGCACGCCGAGCGCACTCTCCAGGGCGGCGATCTGTCGGCCGAGGGTCGGCTGCGTGAGGGCGAGGCTGCGGGCTGCGGCCGAAAGGCTGCCGCCGCGCGACACCGCAAGGAACGCCCGCCACAGGTGCCAATCCGGGTCCGATGCCATGCAATAACGTATAACCGACTATCTCGTTTCATCAATCGATGTTGGTCACCAGTTCGACGATCTTGCGTCCAGGCAACACGGGAGGACGCGATGGCGGGTGGAAGACAGGCGCTGGTGATCGGCGCGACGGGTGGCGTGGGCGGCGAGGTGGCGTCCGCGCTGCTGCGACACGGCTGGACGGTTCGCGGCCTCGCGCGCGATCCCGCCCGGGCCCGCCGAAGCGGCCCGGCAGGGATCGACTGGGTCGAGGGCGACGCCATGCGGGAGGACGACGTGAGGCGTGCGGCCGCGTCCGCCGACCTGATCTTCCACGGCGCCAATCCGCCCGGCTACCGCAACTGGCGCGGCCTCGCCATTCCGATGCTGCGCCACGCGATCGCGGCGGCCGAGGCGGTCGGCGCGCGGCTGGTCTATCCCGCCAACGTGTACGTTTATGGCCCGGACGCAGGGCCCGTCGTCGCGGAGGATGCGCCGCAGCACCCCCGCACGCGAAAAGGGCGCATCCGGGTCGAGATGGAGGCGATGCTGCATGCAGCGTCGGTTCGCGGCCTGCGCACGCTGATCGTGCGCGCGGGCGACTTCTACGGGCCGCGGGCGCCCAGTTCCTGGGTCAGCGCGATCCTGCTGCGTGGCGGCAAGGACCTGCGCCGCGTGGTGACGCCCGAGCGACCCGGGGTCGGGCATGCCTGGGCCTACCTGCCGGACCTCGCCGAAACCGTGGCGTCGCTGGCCGACCGCGACGCCGACCTCGCGCGCGAGGAGCGGCTGCACTTCGGCGGCCATTACCTCGAAGGGCGTGGAATGGCGGAAGCCGTGCAGCGCGCGCTGGGCGGTGCAGTGCCGATCCGCCCGTTCCGCTGGCTGCCGGTCTACCTCGGCGCGCCGTTCGTGACCTTTCTGCGCGAGGTGATCGAGATGCGCTACCTGTGGCAGGTCCCTCTGCGCCTCGACAATGGGAAGCTGGCCGCGCTGCTCGGCGAGGAACCGCGCACGGCGCTGGATGAGGCGGTGCTCGTCAGTCGCCGCGCGCAGCAAACGCGGGCCAGCTGATAGGCCTATGTCGCGGTCGAAGCGCCGCAATGGGCCGGTGGCTGCTATCCGCTTCGGGTCGTGAGCTGCCTTTCACGCGGGCAAGCCCGTCGGGTCCAGGTCCTGAAGCACTTCGACGCGGTCGCCGACCACGGGAAGCACTCGCCGGCGGCGTCATTTTCGGACATCGTCGGCAGCTGCTCCTCCACATCGAGGCGTGAGCGCGGGCGAGCGATCCCGCCAACGGCCTCAACGACCGCGCAGGCGCGATCGGCGCACAATGCGCCGCTCGGCAGCCTCGCTGCCACCGCCTGCCGGTCCAGCGACCTGACGGGCTGGATGGAGAGTCGCGCGACGCTCAGGCCGGCTTCCGAGTTCAGCGGACCCCTCCTCACACCATCAGCTTGTCCAGCGTGATCGGCATCTCGCGCACCCTGACCCCGGTGGCGTGCCACACCGCGTTGGCCACGGCGCCGGCGGTGCCGGTGATGCCGATCTCGCCCACCCCCTTGATGCCGAGCGGGTTGACGTGGGGGTCGCGCTCCTCGACCAGGATCGCCTCGACGCTCGGGATGTCGGCGTTGACCGGCACGTGGTACTCGCCGAGGTTGGCGTTCATGATCCGGCCGGAGCGGACGTCGGCCGCGGCGTGCTCGTGCAGGGCGAGCGAGACGCCCCAGATCATGCCGCCGTAGAGCTGCGAGCGCACCAGGCGCGGGTTGATGATGCGGCCGCAGGCGAAGGCGCCCACCAATCGCGTGGTGCGCACCTGCCCCAGTTCGGGGTCGACCTTCACCTCGGCGAATACGGCGCCGTGGGCGTGCATCGCGTAGGTCTCGGTCAGCCCCTGGTCGGCGGCCGCCGTGCCGGCGCCCTCGACCTCCTGCTTGCCGGCGCGGCCCAGGATCGCCGTCACCGCCTCGCCGCGCGCCTCGTCGTCGGCGCGCACCAGGCGGCCGTCCATGAGCGTGAAGTCCGCGTTGCCGGCGCCGTGCAGCGGGGAGCGCTCGTCCGCCGTCGCCAGCGAGGCGAGCTGCCGGATCACGTCCTGCGCGGCGTTGTGGATCGCCGTGCCGGCGGTGGCGGTGCCGGCCGAGCCGCCGGCCATGCCGCCCG
>CALMRL010000117.1 GCA_937873345.1 uncultured Beijerinckiaceae bacterium
GCCCGTCACCTTCGCGAGGCTTGCCGATGCGCTGCTGCCGGCGATGGTGGAGCGAGCCGGGGCAGCGTGAACGGCGTTCCTACAGCCCCATCGCCTTCGCCCGCCGCGCCGGCGAACCCGAGAAGGCGCCGAGGACGGCGTTGCGGATCGCCTCCTTGCGCACGGGGTCGGTGATCTTCGCGCCTTCGAGGTCGGTGACGTAGAACACGTCGGCCGCCCGCTCGCCGAAGGTCGCGATGTGCGCCGAGCCGATGTTGATGTTCAGCTGCGACAGGATGGTGGTGAGCTGGAACAGCAGGCCGCGGCGGTCGAGGCCGGCGACCTCGATCACCGAGTAGCGGCTCGACAGCGCGTTGTCGACGCTGACCTCGGGCTCGATCGAAAAGGCCTCCACGCCCGTCGACTCGTGCATCCGCTTGGCGCTGATCATCTCGGCGAGGCGGATCTCGCCGATCAGCGTGCGCTCGACGGCGAGCGAGATGCGCCCCGCGCGGCGCATCTCGTCCTCGTCGCGGTCGAAGGCGCGGGTGATGGAGATCATGTCGAGCGCCAGCCCGTCGGTGGTGGTGAACACCTGGGCGTCAACGATGTCGGCGCCGCCGGCCGCGCAGGCGCCGGCGATGATCGACAGGAGGCGCGGGTGGTCCGGGGCGATCACGGTCAGCTCGGTGACGCCGCGGCTCTCCTCGGTGGCGTAGTCGACCACCGGGCCGGGCGTCTCCACCTCGGTCATGTTGAGGATGCCGGCGTGCCGCACCTTGTGGGCGAGGTCGACCTTCAGCCAGTACGGCGGCTGGTGGCGGGCGGCATAGGCGTCGAAGTCGTGGTCCGACCATTTCGGCAGGGCGAGGCGCAGCGCCTCGCGCGCCGTGGCGAGCTGCCGCTCGCGGGCGACGTTCGAGCGCTCGCCGTCGATGCGATGCGCCGTTTCGCGGTAGAGGGTGCGCAGGAGATCGCCCTTCCAGCCGTTCCACACGCCGGGGCCGACCGCGCGGATGTCGCAGATCGTCAGCACGAACAGCATGTTGAGGCGGTCGAGCGTGCCGGCGATCGCGGCGAAGGTGTCGATGGTGCGCCGGTCGGCGAGGTCGCGGCGCTGCGCCGTGTCGCTCATCACGAGGTGCTGCTCGATCAGCCAGGCGACATCGTCGGTCTGCGCCGCGTCGAGGCCGAGGCGCGGGCACAGCCTGCGCGCCACCGCCATGCCGGCGAGCGAATGGTCTTCCATCCGACCCTTGGCGACGTCGTGCAGGAACAGGGCGACGTAGAGCACGGCGCGGTCGCGGATCGCCGGAAGGATCTCCTGCGCCATCGGGTGCTCGATCGCCGAGCGCCCGCTCTCGATGTCGGCGAGGATCGCCACCGAGCGGATCAGGTGCTCGTCCACCGTGTACGAGTGGTACATGTTGAACTGCATCAGCGCGACGATGCGGCCGAACTCGGGGATGAAGCGGCCGAGCACGCCGGCCTGGTTCATCAGCCGCAGCACCACGGCCGGCGAGTTGCGCGAGGTCAGCACGCGCAGGAACAGCCGGTTCGCCGCCGGGTCGGCGCGCATCCGCGCGTCGATCTTGGCGAGCGACAGGGTGACGAGCCGCATCGCATCGGGATGGATCGCGAGCCCCGCCTCGTCGGCGGTGGCGAACAGCCGGATCAGGTTGACGGGATCGCGGGCGAAGGTCGCCGGGTCGGCGAAGGTCAGGCGGGCGTTCTCCACCGCGAAGTCGTTGGACGCCAGCAGCTCGCGGCGCCGCCACACGCGGCCGAAGAAGCGGTCGAGCATCGGCGAAGGCTTGGCCTGGCGCTCCTCCAGCGCGGCGCAGACGATCGCGGTGAGGTCGCCGACCTCCTTGGCGACCAGGAAGTAGTGCTTCATGAAGCGCTCGACGCCGTAGAGCCCGGCGCGCCCGACGTAGTGCAGCCGCTCCGCCAGCACCCGCTGCAGGTCGAAGGACAGCCGCTCCTCGGCGCGGCCCGTCTCGAAGTGCAGGTGGCAACGCACCTGCCACAGGAACTCCTCGCAGCGGCGGAACAGCCGGTACTCCTTGCGCGAGAACAGCCCGGCCTGCACCAGCTCGTTGGCGTCGCGCACGCGGTAGACGTATTTGGCGATCCAGAACAGCGTGTTGAGGTCGCGAAGGCCGCCCTTGCCGTCCTTGACGTTGGGCTCGACCAGATAACGCGAGCGCCCGGCGCGCACGATGCGGGCGTCGCGCTCGGCGAGCTTGGCGGCGACGAACTCGGCCGGCGTGTGGCTGACGATCTCGCGGTCGAAGCGCTCGCGCATATCAGCGAACAGCGCCGCGTCGCCGAGGATCAGCCGCGCTTCCAGCAGCGCGGTGCGGATCGTCATGTCGTCGCGGGCGTAGGTCAGGCAGTCGGCGATCGAGCGGGTGGCGTGGCCGACCGCCTGGCGAAGGTCCCAGAGGATGTACAGCATCGCCTCGACGACGCGGCGCACCCACGCGTCCTCCATCGATTGGAGGAGGAACAGCAGGTCGATGTCGGAGCCCGGCGCCAGCGTGCCGCGGCCGTAGCCGCCGACCGCCGCGACGACGAGGCGGGACCCACCGCCCCCCTCGCCGTCGTCGGGGTGGCGGTGGCGCACGACGTAGTCGAAGATCGCCTGTACCAGCTCGTCCTGGACGAGCGACAGGTGACGGGCGCAGCGCAGGCCGTCGCCGCCGTTCTCCAGGTCGGCGCGGATCATCGCGCGGGCGCCGTTCAACGCTCCCCGGAAGGCCGCGACGATCGCGAGATGGGTCGCCTCGCCCGCCTCGGGCAGTGCG
>CALMRL010000118.1 GCA_937873345.1 uncultured Beijerinckiaceae bacterium
GGTGTCGCCCGACGACATCCGCTGGCTCACGCCGGAGGAGGCGCTGGACGTCAGGCTGGCGACGGCGCGCGGCGACGCCGGCTGAGGGCGACCTGCGACCAGCCCGCCGCCGGAAGCGATCGCCGCCCTGCCCTACCGCGCCTCGCCAACCCCCTGCCCCGCCTCATGCGCGTCGCGCAGCGTCTTCGCCAGCGAGAAGCAGGCCTGCACGAGAAGCAGCGCCGCCATCGCGAAGAAGCCGCGCTTCCACCAGTCGTCGCCGATCAGGGCGATGCCGAGCGCCATCATGCCGACGGCGGTGGCGAAGCTGACGTAGCAGAAGGCGATCCAACTCTGGCTGGGGCGGGCGAGGGTCGGCATCACGGGTCTCCTGGTGGCGCGGGCGGAAGGATTTCCACCCGCGACGGCATGATAGGCCCGTTCTTGAACATTGTTCAATAGGGGTTTCAAGGCGCTACAAAGTAACGTTTATGCCGCGCCGCGCCCTTCCCGCGCGCCGCGACGGCGTCTATATCGGACCTCCGAGCGGTCCCTGGCCGCAGTGCAAGTCCGAGGAGCAAGCTCATGGCGGGAACGGCGATCGAGCGGAAGGGCGAGGCGGATGCCGCCTCCAAGATCCCCGTCACCGTGCTCACCGGCTACCTCGGCGCCGGCAAGACCACGCTGCTCAACCGCATCCTCTCCGAGCCGCACGGCCAGCGCTACGCCGTGATCGTCAACGAGTTCGGCGAAGTCGGCATCGACAACGAGCTGGTGGTCGACGCCGACGAGGAAGTGTTCGAGATGAACAACGGCTGCATCTGCTGCACCGTGCGCGGCGACCTCATCCGCATCATCGAGGGGCTGATGAAGCGTCGCGGCAAGTTCGACGCGATCATCGTCGAGACCACCGGCCTCGCCGACCCGGCGCCGGTCGCCCAGACCTTCTTCGTCGACGAGGACGTCGCCACCAAGTCGCGCCTCGACGCCGTGGTGACGGTGGCCGACGCCAAATGGCTCGCCGACCGGCTGAAGGACGCGCCGGAGGCGAAGAGCCAGGTCGCCTTCGCCGACGTCATCGTGCTGAACAAGACCGACCTCGTGAGCGCCGACGAGCTGGCCGAAGTCGAGGGCCGCATCCGCGCCATCAATCCCTACGCCACGCTGCACCGGACGCAGCGCTGCCAGCTGCCGCTCGACGCCGTGCTCGGCCGCAACGCCTTCGACCTCGACCGCATCCTGGAGCTGGAGCCGGCCTTCCTCGAAACCGAGGACCACGATCATCACGAGCACGGCGATCATGGCCATCACGGGCACGGGCACGACGACCACGGGCATCACGATCACGAGCACCACGACGACGCTCACCACGGGCACGACCATGCCGGTGGTGACCACAAGGAGCACGACCACGAGGCGCACGGCCACCTCGAAGCCCACGGCCACGGCGGCGCCAGGCATTTCCACGACGCCGAGATGCACTCCCTGTCGGTGACGATCGACGGCGACGTCGACGCGGAGAAGTTCCTGCCTTGGGTGCAGGAGTACATGCAGCGCGAGGGCGGCTCGATCCTGCGCTCCAAGGGCATCCTCGCCTTCAAGGACGAGCCGCGCCGCTTCGTCTTCCAGGGCGTGCACATGATGCTCGACGGCGACCTGCAGCGCCCATGGAAGGACGGCGAGAAGAGGGTGAGCCGCATGGTGTTCATCGGCCGCCACCTCAAGGAGGACGAGATCAGGACGAGCTTCCTCGCCTGCGCGGCCTGAGCGTGGCCAAGCCCGGCATGGCGGAGGAACGAGGCAGCCTCACCGAGCACCTCGCGAGCTTCCCCGCCGGCGCGCCGGTGCAGGGCGCGACCTTCCTCGGCGAGACGCCGGTGCTGGTGCGCGACGACGGTACGCTGAGCCTCGGCGAGCCGGCGGCGCCCCGCGCGGTGACGGCGCATCCCGAAGGGACGATCCTTTCGAGCCGGATCGCCGGCGCCGCGTTGCTCACCGGCGGCGACGACGGGCTAGTGGTGGCGACCGACGCCGCCGGCGCGACGCGCCTGGTGCACGACGGCAAGGGCAAGTGGATCGACGCCCTCGCCGCCCGCCCCGACGGCACAGTGGCCTTTGCGAGCGGCAGGGCGGTGACGACGATCGACGGCAAGGGCGCGGTCAGGACGACGAGCGTCCCGACCACCGCCCGCGGCCTCGCCTTCGCGCCCAAGGGCTACCGCCTCGCCATCGCGCATTACAACGGCGCCAGCCTGTGGTTCCCCAACGCCGCCGCGCCGCCGGAACTCTACGAGTGGAAGGGATCGCATCTCAGCGCCACCTTCTCGCCGGACGGGCGCTTCCTGGTGACGGCGATGCAGGAGAGCGCGCTGCACGGCTGGCGGCTCGTCGACCGCGCCAACATGCGGATGTCGGGCTACCCAACCAAGGTGCGCTCGATGTCCTGGTCAGCCGACGGCGACTGGCTGGCGACGTCGGGGGCGGACAGCTGCGTGCTCTGGCCGTTCCGCGACAAGGACGGGCCGATGAAGAAGACGCCGCTAGAGTGCGCCGTGCGCAAGGCCAAGATCAGCTGCGTCGCCTTCCACCCCGTCTCGCCGCTGCTCGCCGTCGGCTACGAGGACGGCTGGGTCCTGCTGAGCCGCCCGAGCGATCAAGCCGAGCTGCTGGTGCGCCGGCCCGACGACGACCGGTCGGCGATCACGGCGCTGGCGTGGGACGCCAAGGGGGATCGGATGCTGCTGGGGACGGCGAGCGGCGAGGCCGGGCTGCTGACGCTGCCGGAGGGGTGACGCGGGCTGGTGCCCACCGCGCGCAACGGGCGCGCTTCCGCCGGGGGCGAGCGAGCCCCATCTCCCGATCAGCAACCGCCGGGAGCCAACATGAAGACGATGCTGTTCACGCTCGGCCTCACCATCGCCGCACCGGCCTCCGCCCTCGCCTTCGGCGGGATCGGCTGCACCGACCTGCCGGAGCACGACCGCGCCATCGGCGCCCTGGAGGGGATGAC
>CALMRL010000119.1 GCA_937873345.1 uncultured Beijerinckiaceae bacterium
GGCCAAGGCCGGCTGCCTCTATCCCAACGGCGCGCGGGCGCTCATCGAGGCGCACCGCCGCGGCTTCGGCAACTGCGTGATGCTCGACATGCTGGGCAACGTCGCGGAGTTCGCCAACGCCAACCTGTTCATCGCCTCGGGCGACGGCGTGGTGCGCACCCCGGCGCCGAACGGCTGCTTCCTCGACGGGATCACGCGCAAGCGCGTGATCGCGCTGTTGCGCGGCGCCGGCCGGCGCGTCGAGGAGGTTACGCTGCGCTACAAAGAGGTGCTCGCCGCCGACGAGATCTTCGCCACCGGCAACTTCAGCAAGCTGATGCCGGTGACCCGCATCGAGGAGCGCGCGCTGCCGCCCGGTCCGATGTTCGCGCAGGCGCGCGCGCTGTACTGGGACTTCGCCCGATCGGCTCCCGTCGCGTCGCTGTTCTCGTGAAGGTCCTCGCGTGCTTCCGCGCGCCGTCGAGCTGACCGGTCAGCTCCAGCATCAGCAGCACCGCCGAGGCCGGCCCCTTGGTGGTGCCGGCAAGCATAGCCGCGGCGAACACCATGCCGCAGAGGCCGACGAAGCCGGGCGGCAGCAGCGCGGCGGCGAGCCCGCCCGGGGCCGCGAACACGGCGAGCGCCAGCGGCACCGGCTGCCAACCCTTCGGCTTGAGCGCGACGGTGGCGGCCCAAACGAAAGGCCTGGGCGCCGCCGGCCGACGTCGGCGGGCGGCGTCACACGGGGTCGCGGTGCGAACCGTCGGGAGCGGCGGGAGGATGGGCGGGGTGCGACTTCACGGCTCGGGCGCCTGCAGCTTGGGACGTCTGCCGTTCGCCTGCCGCGGCGCGCTTCAACTCGCGCTCGGCCGCTTCCCAGAACTGCTGGTGCTTGCCGTCGGGGCGGCCGGCCGCGTTCCACAGCTCGTAGGCGCGATGGCGGACCTGGTACTCCCAATCTTCCTCTGGCAAGGCGACCTCCGCTGCGACCCTTGAGGCGAGTTAAAAATCGGATCGGTAAGTGCGTCGGCAGTTTTCGAGGAAGCCGATGCGGCACGATGATTTGAGGACTTGGAGCGAATCCGTCGTCCGGTCCGATGCTCTAGCGTCCCGGTTCCCTGCGATATAGAGCCAAAATAGCGCTGCGAGCCGGCGATGCGATGACGGTTGGGCAATTTGCGCGCCGGAGCCCCCGCCTCTCCGCATGGCGGCCGGGCCTCAGCGTTGCACCACCTCGGCCAGTTCGTGCAGCAGGTCGGACAGGCTGTTGGGGTCGGTGCCGCGGAAGCCGGCGATCTTGTGCTTGAGGTCGCCGGTGCGCTTCAGCTCGACCTCGAGCGTCGCCTCGGCGAGGTCGGCGCGCAGGCTGACGTCGCGCAGCTGTTCGATGAGGTCGAGGACAGCCTGCGCCAAGTCGGAGATCACCGTCCCATCGCTCTGCGACAGGCGCGCGAGCGTGATGATCTCCTCGACGTACAAGGACGCGTTCCCGCTGCTGAGACCAAAGCCGCCCGCCGCAGTGTCGACCGAAACCGCCGAGGAAGCCAAGGCGTTTCCGCGCCTCCGGCGATTCACGGTGAAGACCGCGCCTCTTTCGCCCCATGCCGGTCAGCAACCGCCGGGCCGCCGTCACCTCCGACTTCAGGCCGGCAACATCAAAGACGTCGCGGAGGCGCCCTTCGCGCAAGTCTCTCGACCACGGGAGTTGTCCCCGTGGATTTCTATGCGGCGACGGCGCCGATCTGCTTCAGCAGGGTGAGGTTGTCCATCAAAGCCCAGTGCTCGGCGAGGCGGCCGTCGCCGACGCGGAAGTAGTCCATCACTGCGATGTCGATGGCGCGACCGCTCGCCGGCACGCCCATCAGCGCGCCGGTGTGGCGGCCGAGCATGCGCAGCCGCACCAGCACGCGGTCGCCTTCGGCGATCACCTCGTCGATCGGCAGGGCGATGTCGGCAAGGCCGGCGTGCAGCATCCGGCCGAGCTTCGCCACGCCGGCGGGCCCGCGGACCTCGAAATCGAGCCCGGGATCGTGGCGCACGAAGTCGGGCGCGATGAAGCGATCCCACCACACGGCATCGCTGTCGCGGAAGGCCGTGAAATAGTCGCGGGCGAGCCGCTTGTGATCCGCCAACGCGCCGCTCACCGCTTCTCGATCTTGACGCAGGCGAAGGCGAGCGGGAGCGGCTTGCCGCCGTCGACCTTCCTGGAGAAGGCGGCGGCGTTGGCCAGCGTCGACGCGCAGGCGTGCTCGGCGTCGGGACTGTCGACGGGCAGCACGAAATCGACACCCGAGCCGATGCCCTTGGCGATGTCGAAGCGGCGCACGGTGACGTTGAACGGCGTGAGGTCGGAAGGGCCGGTGACCGGCCCGGCCAGGGCGGGGACGCAGACCGGAGAGCAGGCGCCCGCGAGCAACAGGGCGGCCATCGTGACGATCGTTCGCATCGCGTGAATCCTTGGGTGTGCGGGCGCGGCGGGCAACGGGCGGCGCGACGACGGGTTGCGCCCTTCAACCGAGGAAGCGGTCGAGCTCGTCGAGCAGCGCGGACGGGTTCTCCTCGGCGATCCAATGGCCGCAGCGCGGGATGGTGCCGACCCTGACGTCGCTCGCGACCTCGCCGAGCATCGCCTCCGCGATCGGCGCGAAGAAGCTCGACGCGCCGCCCAGCGCCAGCACCGGCATCGCGAGCTTGCCGGTCTTCGCCAGCGCGGCGCGATTGTCGGCGCCGTCGCGGTCGAAGGCGCGGTACACCTCGAAGCCGGCGCGCATCGCGCCCGCGTTGGCGTAGGCGGTGGCGTAGCGATCGAGATCGGCCTCGCCGATCGCGCCCTGGTCGAAGCCGAGCCGCTCGTAGAAGTGCTGGATGTACGGCCGCTCGCGTCCGGCCGTCAGCAGCTCGGCGAGGTTGTTCTCGGCGTTGTGGAAGAAGAAGTGCCACATCGCGGCGTTGCGCAGCGTCGGCGTCGCGACGAGATCGTCGTAGGCGCGCGTGCCGGGCAGCGGCGCCTCCATCAGCACCAGCTTCTCCACCGCATCGGGGTAGGAGCTGGCGAAGGCGTAGGCGACCATCATCCCGATGTCGTGGCCGACCAGCGCGATCTTGCCTTCGACGCCGAGGTGCTCGCGCAGCAGGCGGAAGACGTCGGCGGCCATGGTGCGCTTGTCGTAGCCCTCCTGCGGCTTCGAGGAGGCGCCGGCGCCGCGATAGTCCGGCGCGACGACGCGCCAGCCGGCCGAGGCGAGCGGCCCGATGACGTGCCGCCACTCCCACCAGGTCTGGGGATAGCCGTGCACGAGGACGACCGTGCGCGGGCCCTGTCCCGCCTCGACGTAGTGCAGCTTGACGCCGGGCTGCAACTCGGCCGTGCCGTGCACGACCTGCGGGCCTTCGGAGTGCATCGTCTCACGCTCCCTCGCCGGCATCCGTTCCCCTTGAACGTCCTCGGGAGCGACACTCGCCGTCGCCCCGCGGCGGCGCCGCAACATTTGCCAAATGGTCAACGGACCGAGCGCGGCTCTACCTCTTCTCGGGATCGTGGCCCCAGTTCATCAGCGAATGGCGCCAGCGCGAGTCGTGGCTGTCGCCCTTCGGCTTCTGCGCCATGTGGCGATGCACGTAGCCGACGACCTTCTTCATGTGCTTGTAATCGTCGTCGGTCAGGTCAGCCTTCTTCTTGTGCTTGATGGCGACGATATGCCGGCCCTCGGAATGGCCGACCGCCTCCTTGCCGCCGGAGCCGGACTTGTTCTCGCCGTCGGCGTAGCCGACCGACTTCGAGTCCTCGCTCTCCAGCCACTTTTCCAGCGCAGCCGGCGTCATGTTGACGGCCTCGGCGAAGTCCTTGGCGATCTGCCTGCGCTCGTCCTCGTCCATCCCGGCCTCCCGCGTCTTCGTCGCCGGCCCAAGCGCCGCCGCTCGCGGCGGGTTCCCGTGCGCCGCGCGGCGTCGTGCCGGCCGCCATGCTTCCGGCACCTTCGCCGCCTACACGGCGCGCCCCTCACCGCTGGAGCACGCCATGACCGGACCGACCGTGAGCGAAGCGACCCTGCCCCTCGAGCTGACCGCGCCGCTGATCCAGCGC
>CALMRL010000120.1 GCA_937873345.1 uncultured Beijerinckiaceae bacterium
ACACGCAGTCCCTGAAGCCGGTGCAGGCGGTCGTCTGGTCCGGCCTGTGCAACTTCGCGGGCGTGCTGATCGGCGGCATCGCGGTGGCCTACGCACTGGTCGAGATCCTGCCGCCCGAAGTGCTGTCGCCGCCCGACGGCGGGGTGGCGGCAGGCATGCTGGTCGCCCTGTTCGCCACGGCGCTCGGCTGGAACCTCGCGACCTGGTATTTCGGCATCCCCAACTCCTCCTCGCACGCGCTGATCGGCGCGCTGGTGGGCATCGCCGTCGCCTCCTCGATCCGCGCGCGGCACTTCGGGGAGGGCGTCGAGTGGAAGGCGATCCTCGAAGTGCTGGAGGGACTGCTGTTCTCGCCGATCCTCGGCTTCCTGCTGTCGCTGGCGCTGTTCTTCCTCGGCAAGCGGCTGATCCACGACAAGCACCTGTTCGAGGAGCCGAAGGAGGGAAAGCCGCCGGTCGGCTGGATGCGCGCGCTGTTGATCGCGACCTGCACCGGCGTGTCCTTCGCCCATGGCACCAACGACGGGCAGAAGTCGATCGGCCTGATCATGCTCACCGTGATCGGCCTGATGCCAGCGAGTTTCGGCCTCAACGTCGACATCGGGCAGGCGCAGGCGAAACGCATCGCCGGCGACATGCCGGCGGCGGCGGGGCTGATCGAGCGCTACGGCGACGACCGAAAGGACCTGGGGCTGCTCGCCGCGCGCTCGATCGGCGAGACGCTCGGCGCGCGGCCCTCGCTCGCCTCGGTGCCCGGCCCCGAGCGCATCGGCCTGCGCAACGACGTCTACCGCGTGATGGCCGAGCTGAAGACGATCGGCGACGACGGCAAGGTGGCGAAGCCCGATCGCGAGCGGGCGAAGAGCCTGCACAAGGATATGGGGAGCCTCGTCGCCTACGCCCCGTGGTGGGTGCGGGTGCTTTCCGCGCTGGCGCTCGGGCTCGGCACGATGATCGGCTACAAGCGCATCGTGCGGACGCTCGGCGAGCGTCTGGGCAAGCAGCACCTCGTGCCGGCGCAGGGCGCGGCGGCCGAGCTGGTCGCGGCCGGGCTGATCGGCGGCGCCGGCGTCACCGGCCTGCCGGTCTCGACCACCCACGTCGTCACCTCGGGCATCGCCGGCACCATGGTCGGCGCCAAGGCCGGGCTGGAGACGGGCATGATCTGGCAGATCGTGCTCGCCTGGGTTCTCACCCTGCCGGTGACGATGCTGCTGTCGGGCGGGCTGTTCCTCGTGCTGGCGTGAGGGCCAGCCCGTCATTGCATCGCTGCGGCTCGTAATCACGGAGGTGCCGTCAGCCCGCGAGGAACGCCCTGATCCATCCCGCGACCAGGCCACGGTCGCTCGCCCTCTCGTGCGAGGCGATCGCCGCCGCGCGGTCCTCGTCCGACAGCCCCGGCCAGGGCCGTGCGGCGAGCAGCGCCTGCGAGAACGCCGGCTCGAACTCGGGGTGGAACTGCACGCTCATCGCGGGGTGGTCGGCATAGCCGAGCATCGCGTGCGGCGCGAAGGCGCTCCGTGCCAGCAAGCGGGCGCGCGGGGGCGGCGCCACCACCTGGTCCTGGTGCGAGGCGGTGACGGCGATCGTGTCGCCGGCCCGCGCGCCCGCCATCCACGGCTCTGTCGCCACCACCTCGTAAGCGTGCAGCCCGACGCCCCAGCCCTGCGGAGCCCGCGCCACCGCGCCGCCGAAGGCTTGCGCCATCAGCTGGTGGCCGAAGCAGATGCCGACGAGCTTCCTTCGCGCCTCGGCGGCGCGATGCAGCAGGGTGACCAGCTCGGCGATCCAGGGCAGACCGTCGTGCACCCCGCAGGCCGATCCGGAGACGACGAGCGCGTCGCAGTCGCCTATGCCGGGCAGCTCGCCGGCGAAGGCGCGGAAGGTCACGACATCGAAGCCCGGCCCGAGCAGCGCCCGGATCATCGCGCAGTAGCTGCCGTGCTCCGGCACCAGCCCGGCCGGCGGCTCGCCCGCCTCGACGATGGCGACGCGCACGGGCGTCAGGCCGCCACTCTGTCCAGCCCGTACAGCGTGTGCAGCGTGCGCACCGCCAGCTCGGTGTAGGCGGCGTCGATCAGCACGGAGAACTTGATCTCGGACGTGGTGATCGCGCGGATGTTGATGCCCTTGTCGGACAGCGCCTGGAAGGCCTGTGCGGCGACGCCGGCGTGCGAGCGCATGCCGACCCCGATCGCCGACACCTTGACCACGTCGGTCGAGCCTTCCAGCGTCTCGAAGCCGATCGCCGCCTTCTTGTCGGTGAGGAGGGCGCAGGCGCGCTCGAAGTCGGCGGTGGTGGTGGTGAAGGTCATGTCGGTGTGGCGGTTGTCGCCCGAGGCCACCTGGATGATCATGTCGACGTTGATGCCGGCCTCGGCGAGCGGGATGAACACGCTCGCCGCGATGCCCGGCGCGTCCTTCAAGCGCCGCAGCGTGACCTGCGCCTCGTCGCGCGAGAAGGCGATGCCGGTGACGACTTGGCTTTCCACGATGTCCTCTTCTCCGCAAATGAGGGTGCCGGGCCGCGGCGCGGCGGGGTCGTCGAAGGACGAGCGCACGAAGGTCGGCACGCCGTGCACCATGGCGAGCTCGACGGAGCGCACCTGCAGCACCTTGGCGCCGAGCGAGGCCATCTCCAGCATCTCCTCGAAGGCGATCCTTTCGAGCCGCCGCGCCTTGGGCACGACGCGCGGGTCGGTGGTGTAGACGCCGTCGACGTCGGTGTAGATGTCGCAGCGGTCGGCGCGGATCGCCGCCGCCACCGCCACCGCCGAGGTGTCGGAGCCGCCGCGCCCCAGCGTCGCGATGCGCCCCGTTCCGGCGTGCACGCCCTGGAAGCCGGCCACCACGGCCACCTCGCCGCGCCGGAACCCCTCCTCGATCCCGGACGCCTCGATCGCCTCGATGCGCGCCACGCCGTGGGCGTCGGACGTCTGCACCGGCACCTGCCAGCCCTGCCAGGAGCGGGCGGCGAGCCCCAGGCGCTGCAGGGCGATGGCGAGCAGCCCCGCCGTGACCTGCTCCCCCGAGGCGACCACCGCGTCGTACTCGCGCGGGTCGTAGAGGGCTGAGGCGTCCTTCACCCAGGCGACCAGCTCGTTGGTCTTGCCCGACATCGCCGAGACCACCACTGCCACCTCGTGGCCGCTGTCGCGCTCGCGCTTGACGTGGAGGGCGACGTTGCGGATGCGGTCGAGGTCGGCGACGGAGGTGCCGCCGAACTTCATCACGAGGCGGGACATGGAGGGCTCAGGAGGCGCGGGCTCAGGGGAAAACGCGGCCGCAGTCATGACGGCGGGGGCGGGGGGCGTCAACTCACGGGCTTGTCGCCGAGCCTCGACGCCTTCGGCATCGCAGGCACCGCACGCGGCTTGACACCCGCCGTCCCCACCCGCACCACACGCCATGGCCGAGCGCCGCTACCACATCCTTGACGTCTTCACCGGCGTGGCCCTCGCCGGCAACCCGCTGGCGGTCGTGCTCGACGCCGACGGGCTCGACGACGCCGCGATGCAGAGGATCGCGGCCGAGTTCAACCTATCGGAGACGGTGTGCGTGCTGGCGCCGCGCGACCCCGTCAACGTGGCGCGGCTGCGCATCTTCACGCCGGTGACGGAGCTGCCCTTCGCCGGCCATCCCACCGTCGGCGCGGCGGTGCTGCTGGCGAGCGTCAGGGCGCCGGAACTGCTGCGCGCCGGCGAGATCCGCCTGGTGCTGGAGGAGGGGATCGGGCCGGTCGGTTGCACCGCCCGGCATCGCCGCGGCGAGGCGGCGCACGCCCGCTTCGAGGCGCCGCGGCTCGCTGAGC
>CALMRL010000121.1 GCA_937873345.1 uncultured Beijerinckiaceae bacterium
CGATGCAATGCCAGAACGCTAGAGCATCGGCCCGCGTCCATGAGGCGGTCCGCCGCTCTAGGCGGCCCGCAGCGCCGCCACCACGGCGTCGCCCATCGCCGCCGTCGGCAGGCTCGGCCCGTCGGCGGCGATGTCGGCGGTGCGGCAGCCCTGCGCCAGCACCGCGGCGATCGCCGCCTCGATGCGATCGGCGAGGTCGCCGCGATCGAAGGTGTAGCGCATCGCCATACCCAGCGAGCCGATCATCGCCCGCGGGTTGGCGAGGCCGTGGCCTGCGATGTCGGGGGCGGAGCCGTGCACCGGCTCGTACAGCGCCTTGCGCCGGCCGGTCCGCGGGTCGACGTCGCCGAGCGAGGCCGAGGGCAGCATGCCGATCGACCCCGTCAGCATCGCCGCAACGTCGGAGAGCATGTCGCCGAACAGGTTGTCGGTGACGATCACGTCGAAGCGCTTGGGATGGCGGACGAGCTGCATGCCCAGCGCGTCGGCGAGATGGTGCTCCAGCGCCACGTCGGCGTAGTCGCGGGCGCCGAGCGCGGTGATCGTGCGGTGCCACAGCACGCCCGACAGCATCACGTTGCGCTTCTCCGACGAGCACAGCCGGCCGGAGCGCTTCCGCGCCAGCTCGAAGGCCACCCTGCCGATGCGCTCGATCTCGTGGGTGTCGTAGACCTGGGTGTCGACGGCGCGCTGCCCGCCGCCGGGCAGGTCGGTGATCGCCTTCGGCTCGCCGAAGTACACGCCGCCGGTCAGCTCGCGCACGATCATCAGGTCGAGGCCGTCGACCACCTCGCGCTTCAGCGACGAGGCATCAGCCAGCGCGGGATAGCAGATCGCCGGGCGCAGGTTGGCGTAGAGCGCCATCTCCTTGCGCAGCCGCAGCAGGCCGGCCTCCGGCCGCTTGGCGTAGGGCACGCCGTCCCACTTCGGCCCGCCGACCGCGCCGAGCAGCACGGCGTCGGCAGCTTGCGCCTTCGCCATGTCGCCATCCGAGATCGCCTCGCCGTGGGCGTCGTAGGCGCAGCCGCCGACGAGTCCTCGCTCAAGGCGGAAGCGCGCCGCGCCGTCGCCTTCGAGCGCCGCGATCACCTTCTCGGTCTCGGCCATCACCTCGGGACCGATGCCGTCGCCGGGCAGCAGGAAGAGCGAATAGGTGTCCATGGCGTCCGCGCATTGGAGAGGTGAGGAAGGCCGGCGCACCAAGCATGCGCGTCGCGGCCTGCCAAGGTGCCGGCAGGCTTCATCCTCGCATTGCCGATCCATGCCGCCTACATCAGGACCGCCCGCTTGAGCGATGGGATGTCGTGGCCTTCTTCTCCGATCTCCTCCACGAGGCGCGCGCGCTGGCGCAGTCGCTCGGCGAAAGCGTCGGCACGCCGGTGCTGCGCCTCGGTGTCACCGGCCTCAGCCGCGCCGGCAAGACGGTGTTCATCACCGCGCTGATCGACCAGCTCACCGCGGTCGGCCGTGCGGGCGCGGAGAGGCCGGAGGGGAGGGGACCGCTGCCGGTGTTCCGGGTGATGGCGGAGGGGCGGCTCACGCGCGGACGGCTGGAGCCGCAGCCCGACGACGCCGTGCCGCGCTTCTCCTACGAGGACCATCTCGCGGCGCTCGGAGGCGGCGAGGACGGCGGCGGCCGGCACTGGCCCGAGGGCACGCGACGCATCTCCGAGCTGCGGCTACGGCTGGAGTTCGAGCGCCGCGAGATGGTCCTCGTAGGAGA
>CALMRL010000122.1 GCA_937873345.1 uncultured Beijerinckiaceae bacterium
CCATCGCAGGCTGCGCTCCGCCTTCGCCCGCCTCGCCGCCTCGCGCTTCGCCACCGGCGCGCTGGCGGTCGGCCTGATCGCCGGCGCCGGGTCCTATGGTTTCGTGCGCGGCGGCCGCTACGCCGCCTTCGTCGCCGAGCGGGGCACCATCCCCGACGTCGCGGCACGCCTCGCCGGCTTCGGCATCAAGGCGACCACCGTCACCGGCATCCGCGGCCTGACGGAAGCGGAGGTGATGGACCTCGCCGGCATCGGCCCGCGCAACTCGCTGCCCTTCCTCGACGTCGCCGCCGTGCGCGCCCGCCTCAAGGCGGTGCCGCTGATCCGCGAAGCGAGCGTGTCGAAGCTGTACCCCAACCGCCTGTTGATCGAGATCGAGGAGCGCCAGCCCTCCGGGCTTTGGCAGCAGGACGGCGCGGTCTCGATCGTCGCCGCCGACGGCACGCCGATCGACCCGATCAAGGACCGCCGCTTCGCCGAGCTGCCGCTCGTCGTCGGCGACGGCGCCAACCTCCGCCTCGCCGAATACCTCGACGTGGTCGAGGCGCTGGGCGACACGGCCAAGCGGGTGCGCGCCGGCCTGTTCGTCGCCGGGCGGCGCTGGACCTTGAAGATGGACAACGACGTCGAGGTGGAGCTGCCCGAGCGCGCCCCCGCCGCCGCCGCGGCCCGCCTCGCGGCCCTGGAGCGCGAGGGCCGCGTGCTGGAAAAGGACGTGGTCACGCTCGACCTGCGCGTGCCCGGCCGGATGATCGCGCACCTCACCGCCGAAGCGGCGGCGCAGCGCGCCGAGACGCAGGCCCGCAAATCCAAGAAGAAGGGCGCCGCCTGATGTCCCCGTTGCCGCCGCGCATGCGCCCCCTCTCGGCCCGCCGCTCCGCCGTGCTCTCGGTGCTCGACGTCGGCACCTCGAAGATCGTCTGCCTGATCGCCAGGCTGCAGCCGGTCGAGCCCTCCGACATGCTGCGCGGGCGCACCCACCGCTGCCGCATCCTCGGCATCGGCCACCAGCGCTCGCGCGGCATCAAGGGCGGCGCCATCGTCGACATGGAGGCGGCCGAGGGCGCCATCCGCCTCGCGGTGGATGCCGCCGAGCGGATGGCCGGCGTGCAGGTGCAGTCGGTGCTCGTCAACATGACCGGCGGCCGGCTCGGCTCGCAGTTCTTCAACGCCAAGATCGCGGTCGGCGGCCACGCCGTCTCCGAGGACGAGGTGCACCGCGTGCTGGAAGCCTGCCACGCCAGCGTGGCGCAGAGCCGCAACGCCCTGCACTCGCTGCCGACCGGCTTCACGCTCGGCTCGACCGGCGAGATCCGCGACCCCCGCGGGTTGGTGGGCGACGAGCTCGGCGCGGCGATGCACGTCGTCTCCACCGACGCGGTGGCCGCGCGCAACCTGATGCTCGCCGTCGAGCGCTGCCACCTCGGCGTCGAGGCGGTAGTGGCGACGCCCTACGCCTCGGGCCTTTCGGCGCTGGTCGACGACGAGGCCGAACTCGGCACGGCGCTGATCGACATCGGCGGCGGCACCACCTCGGTCGGCATCTTCTCCGGCGGCAACCTCACGCACTGCGACGCCTTCGCCGTCGGCGGGCGCCACGTCACCATGGACCTCGCGCGCGGCCTCAACATTCCGCTCGCCGACGCCGAACGGCTGAAGACGCTGTACGGCTCCTGCCTCGTGTCGGCCTCCGACGAGCGCGAAACCATCGCCATCACCCCCGTCGGCGAGGACGCGGACCACGCCGTGCACCTGCCGAAGTCGCGGCTCACCGCGATCATCCGGCCGCGCGTCGAGGAAATCCTGGAATTGGTGCGCGACCGCCTCAAGTCCGCCGGCTTCCCCGCGCATTCCGGGCGGCGCATCGTGCTCACCGGCGGCGCCTGCCAGCTCGCCGGCCTGCCCGAGGCGGCGAAGCGCATCGTCTCCGGCCAGGTCCGCATCGGGCGCCCACTCGGCATCCAGGGCCTGCCGGAGTCCGCCAAGGGGCCGGGCTTCTCGGCCGCCGTCGGCCTGCTCGTCTACCCCCAGGTCGCCGGCATCGAGCACTTCCGCCCGATCGGCTCGAAAGCTTCGCGCGAGCCTTCCAATGATAATTACCTCAGCCGCGTCGGACGCTGGCTGAAGGAGAGCTTCTGAAGTGCCAAGGCGGCGCACTGGTTTGGCGACCAACGTCGAACGACTCCGTTGAAATCAAGCGGCGCTGCGGCGCTCCGGTGAGGCGATAAGACCATGACCATCAATCTGCGGGCGCCCGAACTTCGCGAGCTGAAGCCGCGAATCATGGTGTGCGGCGTCGGCGGCGCCGGCGGCAACGCGGTCAACAACATGATCGTGTCGGGGCTGGTCGGCGTCGATTTCGTCGTCGCCAACACCGATGCCCAGGCGCTCACCTCGTCCAAGGCCGAGCGGGTGATCCAGATGGGCCTGCAGGTGACGGAAGGGCTCGGCGCCGGCGCCCACCCCGACGTCGGCCGCGCCGCCGCCGAGGAGGCGCTGGAGGAGATCCGCGATCACCTCGCCGGCATCCACATGATCTTCGTCACCGCCGGCATGGGCGGCGGCACCGGCACCGGCGCCGCCCCGGTGATCGCCCGCATCGCCCGCGAGATGGGCATCCTCACCGTCGGCGTCGTCACCAAGCCCTTCCAGTTCGAGGGGCAGAAGCGGATGCGCATCGCGGATTCCGGCATCGCCGAGCTGCACAAGGCGGTCGACACCCTCATCACCATCCCCAACCAGAACCTGTTCCGCATCGCCAACGAGAAGACCACCTTCGCCGACGCCTTCTCGATGGCGGACCAGGTGCTGTACTCCGGCGTCGCCTGCATCACCGACTTGATGGTCAAGGAAGGGCTGATCAACCTCGACTTCGCCGACGTCCGCGCGATCATGCGCGAGATGGGCAAGGCGATGATGGGCACCGGCGAGGCGTCGGGCGACAAGCGTGCCATCCTCGCCGCCGAGGCCGCGATCGCCAACCCGCTGCTCGACGAAGTGTCGATGAAGGGCGCCAAGGGCCTGCTGATCTCGATCACCGGCGGCAACGACCTCACCCTCTACGAGGTCGACGAGGCCGCGAGCCGCATCCGCCAGGAGGTCGACGAGGACGCCAACATCATCCTCGGCGCCACCTTCGACGAGTCGCTCGACGGCATCGTCCGCGTCTCGGTGGTCGCCACCGGCATCGACAAGGTGGCGGACAGCCGCGAGA
>CALMRL010000123.1 GCA_937873345.1 uncultured Beijerinckiaceae bacterium
GATACGCTCGAGAGCGGGACATGACGAACCGCTCCCTGCTCCGCCGCTTCTTCGGCTACTACCGCCCGCATCGGGCGCTGTTCCTGCTCGATTTCTCCTGCGCGGTGGTGTCCGGCCTCCTGGAACTCGGCTTTCCGCTGGCGGTGCGCTCCTTCGTCGACCGCCTCTTGCCCGGCCAGGACCTCGGGCTCATCGCGCTCGCCGTCGTGGGGCTGCTCGTCGTCTACGGGCTCAACACCGGCCTCCTCGCGGTCGTGACCTATTGGGGCCACCGGCTCGGCATCAACATCGAGACCGAGATGCGCCGCCGCGCCTTCGACCACCTGCAGAAGCTGTCCTTCCGCTTCTACGACGAGCAGAAGACCGGCCACCTCGTGGCCCGCGTCACCAAGGACCTCGAGGAGATCGGCGAGGTCGCCCACCACGGCCCCGAGGACCTGCTGATCGCCGTGATGACCTTTCTCGGCGCCTTCGTCCTGATGGCGGCCATCGACTGGCAGCTCGCCATCATCACGGCGCTGATCGTGCCGCCGATCGCCTGGGTGGCGTCGCGCTACGGCGGCCGCATGACCCGCAACTGGCAGGCCACCTACGGCCGGGTCGGCGACTTCAACGCCCGCATCGAGGAGAACGTCGGCGGCATGCGGGTCGTGCAGGCCTTCGCCAACGAGGACCACGAGCGCGAGCTCTTCGCCCGCGCCAACGCGGGCTACCGCGACACCAAGCTCGACGCCTACCGGGTGATGGCGGCCTCCACCTCGCTGTCCTACCTGTCGATGCGCGTCACGCAGCTCGTCGTCATGGTGGCGGGCTCCTGGTTCGTGCTGCACGGGCGTGTGAGCGAGGGCGGCTTCGTCGGCTTCCTGCTGCTCGTCGGCGTGTTCTTCCGCCCCCTCGACAAGATCAACGCCGTGATCGAGACCTATCCCAAGGGTATCGCGGGCTTCCGCCGCTACCTGGCGCTGCTCGACACCGCGCCCGACGTGGTCGACCGTCCCGAGGCGCGGCCCGCCCCGGCGCTCAAGGGCGACATCCGCTTCGAGGGCGTGGGCTTCGGCTATCGTGCGGGCCGCCCGGTGCTCGACGGCATCGGCCTCGACATCCGCGCGGGCGAGACGGTGGCCTTCGTGGGGCCCTCCGGCGCCGGCAAGACGACGCTCTGCGCCCTGCTGCCGCGCGTCTACGACCTCGACCGGGGCCGCATCCTCGTGGACGGGATCGACGTGCGGGACGTGAGGCTGGCCTCGCTGCGCCGGCAGATCGGCATCGTGCAGCAGGACGTGTTCCTGTTCGCCGGCACGGTGCGGGAGAACATCGCCTACGGCCGGCTCGGCGCCACCGAGGCGGAGATCCGGGACGCGGCGCGCCGGGCCGAGCTCGACGCCGTGCTGGAGCGCCTGCCGGACGGGCTCGACACGGTAATCGGCGAGCGCGGCGTGAAGCTGTCGGGCGGGCAGAAGCAGCGGCTCGCCATCGCGCGCATCTTCCTGAAGGACCCGCCGATCCTGATCCTCGACGAGGCCACGAGCGCGCTCGACACCGCCACCGAGGCGGCGAGCCAGCGCTCGCTCACCGAGCTGTCGGCGGGGCGCACCACGCTGGTGATCGCCCACCGCCTGGCCACCATCCGCCACGCCGACCGCATCG
>CALMRL010000124.1 GCA_937873345.1 uncultured Beijerinckiaceae bacterium
TCGAGCTGCCCGGCCTCGGCGAGGTTGCGCGGCACCAGCTCCGCCAGGGGGACCAGCTCGGTGCGGATCGCCGCCACCACCGCGTCGTCGCCGAGCGCGGCGCCGCTCGTCGCCACCAGCACGGGGTCGAGCACCACCGGCACGCCACGATGCGGGCGCAGCGCGCCGGCCACCGCCGAGGCCAGCGCCGCCGAGCCGAGCATGCCGATCTTCACCGCCGCGACGTCCACGTCGGCGAACACCGTCGCCACCTGCAACGCCACGAACTCCGGCGGCGCGACGTGCACGCCGGTCACTCGCTGCGTGTTCTGCGCCGTCAGTGCGGTCACCGCCGCCATGCCGTGGCAGCCGAGCGCCGCGAAGGTCTTCAGGTCGGCCTGGATGCCGGCGCCCCCCGACGGGTCGGAGCCGGCGATGGCGAGGACGTTCGGGACGTTCACGCCGTCCTCTCGCGCAGGCGCCGCCGCAGCGGCCGGCCGGAGGCGTGCACCACGCCGCCGCCGACGAGGAAGCCGGCGAGCCCGAAGACGAAGCCTTCCGGCGTCGTCGGCACCGCGGGCTGGAAGTCCGCCATCGTGCCGCGGGCGAGGGCGCCGTCGTAGTGCGTCAGCAGCGTCGCCGCGCGCGCCAGCGGTCCCTCGCCGCGCAGGTCGGCCTGCGCCTGCTTGAGGTTGTCGAGGCGCACGCGATCCTCGACGATCGCCGCCGCGCGCTGCTTGACCAGGGCGTCGCCGTTGCCGCGCAGCCGGGCGATGCCGGCCTGCTCGGAGAGGCCCTGCTGCGCGGCGTCGCTGTCGAAGCGGGCGAGCACGCGCGAAAGCTCGTCGACCGCGCCGCCCAGGCGCTGGCGGTACTGCTCCATGAACTCCGGCGCCTGCGTCGCCAGGGCGGCGCAGAGCAGGCCGACGAGGAGGGCGATGCGGCGCAGGATCATCGGTCGGCTCGCGAGGGGCCGGCGCAGGATAGAGGATTGCAGGCGCCAGCGCATCCGCATCGTGGCGGGAAAGGTCGATCGCTCGCTTGTCCGCCCCTGCGCGGCAAGGGTGGGGAGGGGCCTGACGGGCCACGGTTTTGCGGTAGCGCGGATGATGCTGCGAATGAAGGGATCGGCTTCGAAGGCAGAGTATACGGTTTCATCGATCGCGAATTTACGGGATTCTACTGACCCGGAGAGGGGCAATGCGCCCGATAAATCTCCTGGACGTGCTGATGATCGTGCTGGCGGCATCGATCTGCGATCGTGAGGGATGCATAGTACGGCGCGTACCATGGCGATGCCGCTGCTGCTCGCCGCTGAGCCGCACCGGCCGCGGGCCGTCACGCCGTCCTGACGAGGCTCGCCACGAAGAAGCCGTCGGTGCCGGTGCGCAGCGGCGTGAAGCGCAGGCCGGGGCCGGCGACGAAGCCGCCGAGCGATGGCAGGCCGGCGGCCGCGGCGACCTCTCCGGGGGGCTCGACCGCGAGGCCGGGCGTCTCCGCGAGCAGATGGGCGACCCGATCCTCGTTCTCCTCCGCGAGCACCGAGCAGGTCACGTAGCCGAGCCGGCCCCCGATCCTCGGATAGACCGCGGCCTGGCGGAGCACCGCGTCCTGTTCGGCGATGCGCTGCTCCAGCGCGCCGGGGCGGACGCGCCATTTGCTGTCGGGATTGCGCCGCCACGTCCCCGTGCCGGTGCAGGGGGCGTCGACCAGCACGAGGTCGCATCGGCCCTTCAGGTCGTCGATCGGCGGCACGCCGCGGCGGGGGCTGCGGATCTGCACGTTGCGGGCGCCAGATTTGTCGAGGCGCGGGAACAGGCCGGCGAGGCGGCGACCGTCGTTGTCGGCGGCGTACACCTGCCCGCGGTTCTCCATCAGCGCGGCGAGCGCCAGCGTCTTGCCGCCGCCGCCGGCGCAAAGGTCGAGCACTTGGCCGCCGGGCCGGGCGAGCAAGGCCGCCAGCTGCGATCCTTCATCCTGCACCTCGACGAGCCCCTTGGCGAAGGCCGGCTCGCCGGCGATCGAGGGGCTGCGGCCATCGGGGCCGAGCGGCAGGCGCAGGCCGTCGGGGGCGAAGCGGACCGGCTGCGCCGAAAGATGGGCGAGGCTCGCCGCCACCTTGTCCGGCGAGGACTTCAACCTGTTGACGCGCAGGTCGAAGGGCGCCCGATCGGCCATCGCCTCCATCTCGGCGACGAGGGCGCCGCCGAAGGTCCGGACCAGCGCCGGCTCCAGCCATTCGGGGAAGTCGCCGCGCACCGCTGCCGCGGCACCGTCGAGCGAGCCGTGCGCGAGCGCCGCCGCCTCCGCCTCGCTCAACGGCTCGGGTGCGTGGGCCTCGCCGGAGCACAGCGCGGCAATCGCCTCGGGCGCGACGCCGCGGGCGCGGCGCAGCGAGCCCAGCAGGATCGCCCGGGGCGCGTCCGAGCCCATGATGAAGGCGGAGGAGGCGCGGCGTCGCAGCGCGTCGTAGATGTGCGAAGCGATCGCCGCACGGTCCTTCGAGCCGGCGAAGCGGTGCGACAGGCCCCAGTCCTTGAGGGCATCCGCCGCCGGCTGTCGGCGCGCCTCGATGTCGGACAGGACGACGATCGCGGCAGCGAGGCGTCCGCCCGGCGTCATGAGCCTGCGTCTCGAGCGGCGCGGGCTGGTGCCCTCGATCGGGCGGGCGGCATCACGGCGGGCATGGAGGACTCTTGGAGGCTCGATCGGCGGGTATCGGGGAGGCGGTGGGCGAAGTCAAAGCGAGCCCGGTGCCGGCACCCTATGCCCCGGTGCTCTCCTCGACCACGAAGCGGTGGCCATCGGGATCGAGCACCGCGATCGCCCTCCGGCCGTCCGCGAGGCTGACGATCCCGGGCGAGACGAAGCGGGCGGCGTGGGCCGCGAGCGCCTCGACGATCGGGTCGAGCGTCGACGTTTCCAGCACGAAGAAGGTCGCGGCGATGTCGTCGGCGCGGGTGCCGCCGTCGATCGGGCGGCGCGTGCCGACGTGGTAGCCGAGCAGCTCGACGTGCGGCGGCGCATGCTCGGGCGCCATGCCGGTGACGGTGACGCGGGCGTCGGGCACGTCGTCCATCCGCGCCTGCTCGGGTCCGACGTTCTCCGACTGCATGCTCTGGTCGAGACCGAGGCAGGCCTTGAGGAAGGCGCGGGTCGTCGCCGTGTCGGCGACCGCGATCGCGGAATGGTCCAACCCGAGGAAGAGCGCGTCGCCCCGCCAAGCCTCCGGCGCCTTGCCCTTGGGGAAGCTCAGAAGCTCCAGAGGGTGCCCTTCGGCATCGCGGAACTTGAAGGCGGAAACGCCGCCCGACGCCTCGGGCAGGGTGATCGGCCCGCCCCCGGTGATCGGGCTGAAGCGCCTGGCCTTCCGCAGCCCGGCGTAGGCGGCATCCATGTCGGAGACGATGATGGCGAAGTGCTGGAACCACAGGTCGCTCGACGTCGAGCCGGCGGGATAGGGCCGCCCACTCGGCGCAAAGGCGGTCAGGACGATCTCCTGCCGGCCGAGCCGCAGCAGCACCTGCGCGACGTCGCTGTCGGGCAGGCCCACCAGCGCGGCGAAGGCGGGATCGGCGGGACCGCGCCCGACGGGCACGAAGTCGAAGGCCTCGACGAAGAAGCGCTCGGCCGCGTCGAGGTCGCCGACGACCAGCCCGAAGCGGGCGACGCGCGTGATACGGAAGGCGGTCATCGAAGCTCCTGGACTCGCGGTCAGCGGTAGTTCGGCGCGACGGCGCCGTAGGCCGGCGTCGAGGAGATGGGATGGGTGACGGCGTAGCTCACCGCCGCCAGCGGCGCGCCGAGGATGATGAAGCCGAGCCCGCCGACGAGGCCGAAGTTCTTCAAGAACTCCCAGAAGTGCTGCCGCCCCGCGCTCTCTCCCGAGGAGAAGAAGTCGCCGGATGCCCAGAACTGATGGTAGAGCAGCGCTGTGACGACGCAGTAGAACGCCAGCAGCGCCGCCGCGGCGCGGTCGAGCACGCCGATCAGGATCAGCGCCGAGCAGCCGGTCTCGACGAGCATCGCCAGGATCAGCAACACCGGGCCGCCGGGCAGGATGCCGCCCTCGGCCTGCTTCAGGGCGTTCTTCCAGTTGAATACCTTGTCGAGCGTGGAGAAGGGAAACAGGATCACCAGGGAGAGCCGGAAGAAGAAGGGTGCGACGAAACTCACGCCTGATGCCTTTCGCGTTCGATGGTAGAAGGCCGACCAGCGGGGCCTATGCGCCGAACGCGCGGGCGCGAGGGAAAGACCAGGGCGGCCGACGCGCTTTTAACCTACGCGGTCCCCCTCAGGCGGCCGCGCGTCCTCGATCCCGGCCTCCTGGTCCTCCGCACCCCATGAGCATCCCTTGACGCACAGCGCCCCACCGGTCGACGGCCACCCCGCGGATCGCTACGACGTCATCATCATTGGCTCGGGGCCGGGCGGCGCCACGCTGGCGAGCCGCCTCGCGCCGACGGGGAAACGCATCCTGATCCTGGAGCGCGGCGACTACCTGAAGCGCGAGCAGCTGAACTGGGACACCGCGGCGGTCTTCAACCGTAACCGCTACAAGGCCGACGAGCACTGGCTCGACCGCGCCGGCAAGCCGTTCCAGCCGATGCACCACTACCACGTCGGCGGCAACTCAAAGGTGTACGGCGCCGCGCTGGTGCGGATGCGGCGCGAGGACTTCGGCGAGCTTCGCCACGCCGGCGGCGTGTCGCCGGCCTGGCCGCTGCCCTACGAGGCCTACGACCGCTACTATCTCGAGGCCGAGCGGCTGTACTCCGTGCACGGCCGGCGCGGCGAGGACCCGAGCGAGCCGAACGGCGTCGACCCCTTCCCCCACGAAGAGGTGCGCCACGAGCCGCGCCTCGCCCGCCTGCACGAGGAGCTTGCGGGGCAGGGCTACAAGCCGTTCCACCTGCCGCTCGGCGTGCTGCTCGACCAGAAGCCGGGGTCGCCGCAGGCGGAGCCGCACAGCGCCTGCATCCGCTGCGCCGCCTTCGACGGCTTCCCCTGCCTGACCAACGGCAAGGCCGACGCGCAGGTCGCCTGCATCGATCCGACGTTGAGGCTGCACCGCAACGTGACGCTGCTGACCGGCGCCTACGTGTCGAGGCTGGAGACCGACGCCTCCGGTCGCGAGGTGCGCACCGTCCACTTCACCCGCGAGGGCCGCGAGGAGCGCTACGGCGCCGACATCGTCGTCGTCGCCTGCGGCGCGTTGAACTCGGCGCTGCTGCTGCTGCGCTCGGCCTGCGGCGCGCATCCCGACGGGCTCGCCAACGGCTCGGGGCAGGTGGGGCGCAACTACATGCGCCACAACCAGTCGGTGCTGATCGGCTTCTCGCGCGAGCGCAACGACACGGTGTTCCAGAAGACGCTGGCGATGGCCGATTTCTACTTCGGCACCCCGGAATGGCCGCACCCGATGGGTTTCGTGCAGATGTGCGGCAAGCTGCATGGCACGCATCTGCGTGGAGAAGTGCTGCCGTGGTGGCTCGAATTCCTTTCGAACCTGCCCTTCGAGGTGATGGCGCATCGCTCGCTCGACTTCTGGCTCTCCAGCGAGGACCTGCCCGACCCCGAGAACCGCGTCACGGTCGAGCGCGACGGACGGGTCAGGCTGGCGCTGACGCCGAACAACGGCGAGGCGCACGTGCGGCTGCGCCACGCCTTCAAGGCGGCGCTGCGGGCCTCGACGGCGCACGCCTGGGCCTTCGCCCACAAGACGATCCCCGTCGCCGGCGTGTCGCATCAGGCCGGCACGCTGCGCTTCGGCACCGATCCGCGCGCGAGCGTGCTCGACATGGACTGCCGCGCGCACGAGGTCGACAACCTCTACGTCACCGACGGCAGCTTCTTCCCGTCCATCGGCGCGGTGAACCCGACGCTGACGATCATCGCCAACTCGCTGCGCGTCGCCGATCACATCGCGGGACGGCTCGGCGCAGCACGCGGCGCCGGCGCGGCGATGCCGGCCGAGGCGGTGGCGGCGAAGCCCTGATCGTCTTCGCTATGCTTCGTCATTGCGAGCCGCGGGCGAAGCAATCCGGGAGTCGCAAGCTCCCGGTTGGTCACGTTCGGGTTGCTCCGCTCCGCTCGCAATGACGGCAACGATCAGCCGCCCTGCGCGAAGCCCGGGTACAGCGTCATGCCGCCGTCGACGAACAGCGTCGTGCCCGTGACGTAGTCGGCGTGGTCCGACGCCAGCCAGGCGGCGGCCTGGGCGATGTCGTCGGGCTCGCCGATGCGCTTGTAAGGCACCAGCGTCATCAGCTCGGAATACGCTTCCTTGGTGTTCCACGCCGCGGTGTTGATCGGCGTGCGGATCGCGCCGGGCGCGATGCCGTTGACGCGGATGCGGTGCGGCGCCAGCTCCTGCGCCATCGACTCCATCAGCAGCTTGATGCCGCCCTTCGACGACGCGTAGTTCACGTGGCCGGCCCAGGGGATCGTCTGGTGCACCGAGCTCATGCAGATCATCTTGCCGGCGGCGACGGAAATATCTTCGACGACGCCGCGGCGAAGGAACTCGCGTGCCGCCGCCCGCTGGCACAGGAACTGCCCGGTGAGGTTGATGCCGATCACCGTCTCCCACTCCGCGAGCGTCATCTCGAGGAAGGCGGAGTCCTTCTGCAGGCCGGCGTTCGACACCGAGACGTGCAGCGTTCCGAACTGACCGATCACGGTCTTGAACATCGTCTCGACCTCGTCCTCCTTCGAGACGTCGGCCTTCACCACCATCGCCTTGCGGCCGTAGCCCTCGATCTTGTGGGCGACGTCCTCGGCGGTCTCGGGGTGGGTGACGTAGTTCACGGCGACGTCGCAACCGGCGCGGGCCAGGCCGATCGCCACCGCCTCGCCGATGCCGGAGTTGGCGCCGGTGACGATCGCCGGCTGGCCGCGCAGGAACTCGGGATAGCTGACCTTCGGCAGCGGCTCGGTGCCGGGCGGCGAGGGGGAATCGGGCTTGCGGCTTAGGTCGGCCATCGTCGTCGTCTCCGCGAGCGCCAGCGTGAGCCGCCGATGCCCTTGCCGCAGCGCAACGGAGCGCCGCAGCATCCGTTGCACGCCCTATCCCAAGTTCGTGCGCGGGACGTGCCGCGCATCGGCGAGCTGAGGGTCCATCTCGTCGCGGGGATGCAGCAGCAGCGCGATCAGCCCGGTCCAGCCCGTCTGGTGCGCCGCCCCGAGGCCCCGGCCCGTGTCGCCGTGAAAATGTTCGTAGAACAGCACGAGGTCGCGGAAGTGCGGGTCGTCCTGCGTCTTGGCGTTGCCGCCATGGACCGCCCGCCGGCCCGATGCATCCTTGAGGAACAGCCTCGTCAGTCGACGCGCCAGCTCGTGGCCGATGGCGTCGAGCTTCATCATGCGGCCCGAGCCGGTCGGGCATTCCAGCTCGAAGTCGTCGACGTAGAAAGCGTGGAAGCGGTGCAGCGCCGTGACCAGCAGGAAGTTGACCGGCATCCAGATCGGACCGCGCCAGTTCGAGTTGCCGCCGTAGAGCCGGTTCGTGCCCTCGCCCGGCGTGTAGCGCACGGAATAGTCGCGTCCCTGGATCGTCAGGCCGGCGGGGTGGTCGAGGTGGTGGCGCGACACCGAGCGCACGCCATGGTCCGACAGGAACTCGGTCTCGTCGAGGACGCGGGTCAGCACCCGGTTGAGGCGCTGCTTGCGCACCAGCGCCAGCAGCGAGTAGTCGGCCGAATTGACGTCGTTCCAGCGCGAGACGAGCTTCGCAAGGTCGGGCCGCTCCCCGAGAAGCCAGCGCAGCCGCTCGGCGAAGTCCGGCAGGCGCTCCAGCGTCTCGCCGTCGATCAGCTCCACCGCGAACAGCGGGATCAGCCCGACCATCGAGCGGATGCGTAGCGGGATCTCGTCCTGGCCGGCGATCTCCAGCACGTCGTAGTAGAAGCCGTCCTCCTCGTCCCACAGTCCGGCGCCGTGCTCGCCGATGCGTCCGTGCACGGCGCCGGCAATGAGCAGGAAGTGCTCGAAGAACTTGACCGCCATGTCCTCGTAGACGGAGTCCTCCAGCGCCAGCTCGATGGCGATGCGCATCAGGTTCAAGGCGTACATCGCCGCCCAGGCGGTGGCGTCGGCCTGATCGAGATGGCCGCCCTCGGGCAGCTCGCCGGAGCGGTTGAACAGCGAGATGTTGTCGAGCCCCAGGAACCCGCCCTCGAAGATGTTGCGTCCCGAAGCGTCCTCGCGGTTGACCCACCAGGTGAAGTTCAGCGTCAGCTTGTTGAAGACGCGGCGCAGGAAGGTCGTGTCGCCCACCCCGCAGCGGGCGCGGTCGATGTCGTAGATCTGCAGGGCGGCGAGCGCGTGCACCGGCGGGTTGGTATCGCCGAAGTTCCACTCGTAGGCCGGCAGCTGGCCGTTCGGGTGCATGAAGCGCGACTGCGTCAGCAGCACCAGCTGCGCCTTGGCGAAGGCGGGGTCGATCAGCGCGAAGGTGACGCAGTGGAACGCGAGGTCCCAGGCGGCGAACCAGGGGTATTCCCACGTATCCGGCATCGAGAAGATGTCGCGGGAGGACAGGTGCTCCCACGCCGTGTCGCGGCCCTCCAGCCGCCCGCGCGGCGGGGCTGGCTCGTTCGCGTCGCCGGCAAGCCAGCGGCGCACGTCGAAGCCGTAATACTGCTTCGACCACAGCATGCCGGCGAAGGCTTGGCGCTGCACCATGCGCGCATCCGCGTCGGCGATCCCGGCCTGCAGGGCGGCGTAGAACGCGTCGCACTCGTCGCGGCGCCGCGTCATCACGGCGTCGAAATCGGCGAAGGCGGCTGCCGGCTGGTCCGTCGAGGGCGAAAGGCGCAGGCGCACGCTGGCGCGGCCGCCGGCCGGCACCTCCAGGATGTGGTGCGCCGCGACCTTGGTGCCGCGGCGCTGCGGATTGACGGCCTGCTCGTCGCCGGCGACGACGAAATCGTTGATGCCGTCCTTGAAGAAGCCTGCCGCGTCCAGCCCGTACAGCCTGCGGGTGTTGGTCTCGTTCTCGCAGAACAGCAGGGTCGGGCCGCCGTCGCAGCGGAGGCGGAGGTCACGGGCGCCGTCCGGAAGGTCGGGGTGGTGGATCGCCACGGCGTGGTCGCCGTCGGCCGTGAAGCTCGGCTTGGCTCCGCCGCTCCACGTCCAGCTGTTGCGCGACCATAGCTGCGGCAGGCAGTGCAGCGTCGCCGCGTCGGGCCCGCGGTTCTCCACCGTGACCAGCATCAGGATGTCGTCGGGACCGGCCTTGGCGTATTCCACGAAGACGTCGAAGTAGCGGTCGGCGTCGAACAGCCCGGTGTCGATCAGCTCGTACTCGCCGACGTCCAGGCTGCGCCGGGCGTTGACGGCGATCAGCTCCTCGTAGGGGTAGGCGCCCTGCGGGTACTTGTAGAGCATCTTCATGTAGGAGTGCGTCGGCGTGCCGTCGACGTAGTAGTACAGCTCCTTGACGTCCTCGCCGTGATTGCCCTGCGCGTTGGTCAGGCCGAACAGCCGCTCCTTGAGGATCGGGTCGGCGCCGTTCCACAGCGCCAGGCCCAGGCAGATGCGGAGCTGGTCGTCGCCGAAGCCGGCGATGGCGTCCTCGCCCCAGCGGTAGGCGCGCGAGCGGGCGTGGTCGTGGGGCAGGTAGTCCCAGGCCTCGCCGTCGGGCGAGTAGTCCTCGCGCACCGTGCCCCACTGCCGGTCGGAAAGGTAGGGGCCGAAGCGGCGCCAGTCGCGATGGCCTCCCGCTCCGCCGCCGTCGGCCTCGGCGAGGCGCTTGCCCTCGGCCGTTCCGGCCACCGCGCGATGGGGCGCGTTGGGCGTCTCGATCTTCATGGCGCCCTCGCTGCGGGGTCAACGGTCCTGCCGGGATTCAAGCGCCGCAGCCCGTCCGCGGCGGAGGGACAGCATGTCGA
>CALMRL010000125.1 GCA_937873345.1 uncultured Beijerinckiaceae bacterium
GGGTTCTTCGTGATAGAGCCTCGTGCGATCGATACGATCGAGGGTGACGCGAGCGTCTGGGAAAGAGAGCCGCTACAGGATCTGGCAAAATCAGGCGAGCTGGGCGCCTACCATCATGATGGCTTCTGGCAGCCCGTGGACTCCCTTCGTGAGAAGATACTTTTGCAGGAGATGTGGGCCTCGGGGCGGCCGCCTTGGCGAATTTGGGAGTGAGCCAACCGACTGCGCGGCTGCATCACGCGTCGACCACGGTCGGCCTCCCCAGGTCGAAATCGTCGCCATTTGTTCTCGGATTTCTTCGGCGATGTTCCATGGCAGGATCAGGACGAAGTCCGGCTTCTCCTCGCCGATGGCGCTCGGCGCGAGGATCGGCAGTCGGCTCCCGGGCAGCCATCGTCCTTGCTTGTGCGGGCTGCGGTCGACGGTGAAGGCGACGAGATCCCGACCGATTCCACAATAATTTAAAAGGGTATTCCCCTTCGCCGGTGCGCCATAGGCCGCGATGCGGTGCTTCTTGGCCCGAAGCCCCTCGAGAAGATCGACCAGATCTCGCCGGAGCGCCTGGATCTGCCGATCGAACCCAGAGTAGACCTCGATCCGGTCGAGCCCAGCCGCCCGTTCGCGTGCCAGCGTGCTCTCCACCGAGGGAGACGGCAGCCGGCCGCTATCGTCGCGAGCTGCCGAAATCCTCAACGAACCGCCATGGGTCGCGAGACGCTCCACCTCGAATACGATCAAACCCTCCGCCCGCAAGAGCGGCTCGAGAGCGAGGAGCGAAAAATAACAATAGTGCTCGTGGTAGATGGTATCGAATTGTCTCTGCCGGATCAGTTCGAGCAGATGCGGAAACTCCACGGAGACGACGCCATCGGGCTTCAATAGCGTGCGCAATCCGCGTACGAAATCTACGAGGTCAGGGACGTGGGCCAGCACGTTGTTGGCCACCACGAGATCGGCGCCGCCGCCCTCCGCCACGAGTTCACGCGCGAGAGAAGCGCCGAAAAATGCCACCCTGGTTGGCACACCGTACCGTTCGGCCGCTTCCCTCGCGCAATTCGCGGCCGGATCGACGCCGAGAACGGACTGGCCTTGTTCCTTGAAAAACTGAAGCAGATAGCCGTCGTTGCTGCCGACCTCGACGACTCTGGC
>CALMRL010000126.1 GCA_937873345.1 uncultured Beijerinckiaceae bacterium
CGCTGCGTCGCCTCGACCGGGCGCGGCTGCACACCCCCGAGGCGGCGACCCTGAAGGCGCGCACCGCCGCCATCGCCCGCACCCCGACGGGCGAGCTGCAGGCGGCGGTGCAGGAGAACGCCGCGCTGCTCTCCTTCCCCGGGCGGATGCCGCTCGCGGGCGGTCTGCCGCTGCGCTGCGAGGGCGAGATGGTCGGCGGCATCGGCTCGTCGGGGGCTGAGCCGGACGAGGACGAGGCGGTATGCCGCGCCGGGCTCGCCGGAGGGTAGCGAAGGCGGTCGCTCCGGCCGCGCGATGGCCGCGGATCGTCTGCAGGCGCCCGGCTGGGTTTCCGCACCGGACCTACGGTTGAACGCTTCATGATCGAAGCGGCGCGAAACTCTTGAGTTTCGCACCATGAGGGAAGGGAGAACGAGCCGGTAGCGTGATTGATCGACACCGGCCCGAGCGGGTCAGATCGTTTGACCGCCCGACACCTCGATGCGCTGCCCTGTGATCCAACGGTTGTCGGGCCCGAGCAGGCTCGCCACCATCGGGCCGATGTCGTCGGGCAGGCCGACGCGGCCGAGCGTGGTCATGCCCGCAAACGCCTTGTTGTAGTCTGGCATGTCGCGCACTGCGCCGCCTAGGAAGTCGGTCTCAATCGCGCCGGGGGCGACGGTGTTGGCAGTGATGCCGCGGCTGCCCAACTCCTTCGCCATGTAGACGGTCAGGACTTCCACCGCGCCCTTGGCCGCCGAGTACGCCGAAAAGCCGGGGAACGACACGCGCGTGAGGCCAGATGAGAGATTGATGATCCGGCCGCCGTCCGCCAGCACCGGCAGCAGCGCCTGCGTCAGGAAGAACACACCCTTGACGTGGACGTTGAACAATGCATCGAACTGCGCCTCCGTGGTCGCGGCGAAATCGGCCATCTCGCCGTGCCCGGCGTTGTTGACCAGATGATCGAGCGTGTCTTTGCAGAAGGTTCGGGTCAGGGTGGCGCGCAGCGCCTCTACAAAGGCTGGGAAAGCCGACGCGGTGCTGGTGTCTAGCTGCAACGCCGCGGCTTTCCGGCCCAGCGCCTGGATTTCAGCGACGACGGCCTGCGCTTGGTCCTTGCCACTGCGGTAGGTAAAGATCACGTCGCCGCCGTGGCGGGCGACGCTGATCGCGGTGTTGCGGCCAAGGCCGCGACTGCCGCCGGTCACAAGGGTGGTTTTGCTCATGGTCATAGGCTCCTGTGTTGCCTGACCATGATGGGGTTGCGGCGCGGGAACGTCGTTGCCGGAACCTCGCGGTTTCTTGCCTAATCCTCTTTCAAGTTTTGCGCGCGCATTGTGCGGCGTGTAGAGTGCCGGGATGATCGACGCCCTGCGCGCGGCTGTTGACCGCCACACCCGTACCCACACGGGGCCGGGCGGTCTGACTTTGACCGCCATACCCAGCCTGACCCTGGTGCGCGCCACGGCCCCGAGCGGCCTGGTCCATGCGATACCCCGGCCGCTGGTCTGCCTCGTGCTCCAAGGCGGCAAGCATGTCACCATGGGCTGCAAAGCGTTCGCGTTCGGCGCCGGGAGCTCACTGCTCATCACGGCGGACGTGCCCACCGTGAGCCAGATCACCGAGGCCCACGCGGCCCAGCCCTACCTCTCGCTGGTGCTCGAACTCGATACCGCCGTCCTGGCCGAACTGCTGGCACAAATGGGGGACGGGCAGCCGGTGGGGCCAAGTTGCCCCATTGCCGTCGATCCTACGGAGGTAGAGGTGGCCGACACCGCCTTGCGCCTCATTCGCTTGCTCGATCGTCCTGCCTCCATCGGCATCCTACAGGCGCCGCTCGTGAGGGAGATGCATTACTGGCTGCTGCTTGGTCGCCACGGACCAGTCATGCGCGCGCTGGGCTGGCCGGGCAGCCACGCCGAACACGTCGCCCGTGCGGTCGCAGTGCTGCGAGCGGACTATGCTCAGTCCCTGTCCGTTGAGCAGCTGGCGGCGGCGGCGGGCATGAGCCCATCATCGTTCCACCTGCATTTCCGAGCCGCGACCTCCTTGTCGCCGATCCAGTTTCAGAAGCAGCTGCGTTTGATCGAGGCCCGGCGGCTGATGCTGGCTGAGGGGTTCGGGGCGGGCCGCGCCGCTTTCGCGGTCGGTTACGAAAGCGTGCCGCAGTTTACCCGCGAGTATCGCCGGATGTTCGGCCTTCCTCCGTCGCGGGATGTGGGCACGACGCGGGACCTGCATAGCGTCGCTGCTTAAGGCATCCTGGGTAGGCTGCCGGCCGGCGCCCTGCCTCTTCTGCGCGCGGCATTCCCGCGCCCGCGCCGAAAGGCGCCTTGATCCGCGCTCCCGCGCCGGGGCATGCCGTCGCCAGACATCTCCGGAAAGCGCCCATGACCTCGGTCACGCAGACAAGCCCGCCGCGCCGTCGCTCCTTCACCGCGATCACGGTGGCGGTCTTCGAGCGCTGGATGCCCGACCCGTTCCTGATCGCGATCGCTTTGACCTTCGCCACCGCGCTCGCCGCGATGCTGCTGGCGCCCAAGGGCGCGCCCGACAACGTCATCAGCTCCTGGTACAAGGGCGTGTTCTCGGTCCTGGAATTCGCCTTCCAGATGATCCTGATCCTGGTCACCGGCCACGCGCTCGCCAATTCGCCGCCGGTGCGCCGCGGCCTGGGCACGCTGGTCTCGCTCGTCCACACGCCGAACCAGGCGGTGGTGCTGACCTTCGTCACCTGCGCCGTCGCCTCCTACCTGAACTGGGGCTTCGGGCTCGTCGTCGCGGCGATGCTGTCGCGCGAGGTGGCGTCGCGCATCAGGGTCGACTTCGGCTGGCTCGTCGCCGCCGCCTATTCGGGCTGGGTGGTGTGGGCGACGGGCTTCTCCTCCTCGATCGCGCTGACCCAGGCGACCAAGGGCAACAGGCTGAACATCATCGAGCAGCTCACCGGCAAGGTGACGCCGCTCGGCGAGATGATCTTCCAGCCCTACGTCCTCGTGCCGACGGTGCTGATCCTCGTCGCCGTGCCGGTCGCCTTCATGCTGGTGCGCCCGCACGCCGACGACGTGGTCGCCTGGACGCCCGAGCCGGAGCAGGCGGCGGCCGCCAAGCCGATGCGCGGCGACCACGACGCCCCCGCTCGGCGCGCCGACCGCTGGCCGGTGTCGTCCTGGCTGTTCGCCTTCGCGGGGCTCGGCTACGTCGCCTTCACCTGGGCGACCAAGGGCTTCCTCATCGACATCAACACCGTGATCTGGATCTTCCTGATGCTCGGCATCGCCCTGCACGGCGCGCCGGTCGCCTACGTCGCCGCGCTGAACAACGCCGCTCGCCAAGTCGGCTCGATGATCCTGCTCTATCCCATCTACGGCGGCATCCTCGGCATGCTGAACTCCACCGGGCTGGCGGAAGTCATCTCGAACGGCTTCGTGCACGTCTCCTCCGCGCACACCCTGCCGTTCTGGTCCTACGTCTGCTCGCTGTTCATCACCTTCCTGGTGCCGTCCGGCGGCGGGCACTGGGCGGTGCAGGGGCCCTTCGTCATCCCCGCGGCGATCAAGGTCGGCGCCTCGCTGCCGGCCTCGGCGATGGCGGTGGCGGCGGGCGAGAACGTCGCCTACATGCTGCAGCCCTTCTTCGCCCTGCCGGTGGTGGCGATGGCCGGCATCGGCATCCAGCGCGTGCTCGGCTACACCGTCGTCACCTTCATGGTGACCTGCGCGATCTGGATCGCCGTCACCTTGTTCATGATGTGAGGCCAGCATGGAGGACGCTGAACGGCTCGCACGGGCGGCCTCCTTCGGTGCCGGCGCGGACGCTTACGAGCGCTCGCGCCCGGCCTATCCCGACGACGCCCTCGACTGGCTGCTGCCGGCGCAAGCGCATCGCGTCCTCGACCTCGGCGCCGGCACCGGCAAGCTGACGCGCCAGCTCGCCGCCCGCGGGCTGGACGTCAGCGCCGTCG
>CALMRL010000127.1 GCA_937873345.1 uncultured Beijerinckiaceae bacterium
CCTGGTGTACCGTCCCTGCGCGCCGCTGACCCGGCACGCGCGGAGGCCGGGGATCGGCGCGGCCGTATCGACGAACACGCCTGCGATGCCCAGGCGCAGCAGAGCACGCCCGAGCGCACCTGCGTTGGCGGCGAAACCCTCGATGTTGCGGCAGTACAGCAGCCGGCTGACCGGCAGCACGCCGCGGAGGCGCCGCCGCTGGCTGAAGACGAAGGGCAGCACGCCGCCGCCGCTCTCCACCGCGAAGCAGGGGCAGCCCCAAGCGAGATGGATGTCGAGCAGCTCGCGCTCCGGCAGCGTTGCCGCGTCGGTCGACGCGAGCGGCCGAGCCGGCGCATGGGACGCGGAGAGCGCAGGCAGCACCAGCAGCGAGCCGCGGCAAAAGGCTCGAAATCCCTGCGCGGCGATGATCGCCTCGGTGTGCGCGGCCGGCGAGACGTTGATCATCGTGACGTTGGGCCGACGCAGCAGCGGTCCGAGCAGCAGCGGCGCGTGCGCGGCGAAGGCCGGCTCGATGCACCAGCTCGACAGGTGGCAGCGAAGGATGCATTGATCGACCTCTTCGACGCGCTGGCAGATCGTCAGCACCGCGCCGACGATGCGTTCGCCCGCTTGCAGCATCACGCCATAGCGGGGCAGGCCGGATGGCGGCTCACGCCGGCCCAGGCGCTCCATCCCGAGCCGCCATGCCGCGGCGCTGCGGCGCGGGAAGGCGGCCGAGAGCAGCGCCACCACCCCTTCCACATCCCCGTCCGCGATCAGGCGGCGTCGCATCGCGGGCGCCCCGCCCTTCCCCGGCATCGCGTCGACCGTCAACCTTAACCCCGAACTTCGCTGTGCGGCAGGCGGCCCGCCGCCAAATCGTGCCGAGATTGCCACAAGTGTTGACGATTATCGCCGTGTTGAAGGCCTAGGCCGATCGGGTGTTGCGTGGAGGAGTGTGCGTCGTGAGGACCCTTCGCATCGGGATCGCCGGTGCTTCGCTCGTCATCGCCGTCAGCGCCGCAGCGGCGCAGGATATTCCGGCTCCGCCGCAGGCCGCTGGCGACAACTGCTCCTTCCTCGGCTGTTTGCTGCACGGCCACGGTGATCCCGCACCCGCGTCGCAGAAGGCCGCGACGGTGCCTGCCGCCACCGTCCCCGACCCCGCAAGAGCCGCTGCCGGGCCCGCGAAGGCGGCGCGTCCGAAGGCGAAGCCCGCGGAGGCCGTGACCCTCGCTGCCGATGCCGCGGAGAAGCCCCGCTTGAAAGCGCTCGCCGCCGTTCGGCCGCGGCACAGGCTGCACCTCGTCGCCGCGCATGCCGACGAGGCGGATCTGACGCTTGCTCCCACGCTCGACCCGGCCTCCGGCGTCACTGCTCTGCACCTTTATTCCGAGCAGCTTCACGTCGTCGCCGGACCGGCGATCAGGACGCTCGCCGATCTCCGCGACAAGCAGGTGTCCTTCGGCCCGGCCGACGGCCCGACGGTTTCCATCGCGCGCCAGGCGTTCGCGGCGGCCGGCATCGCCGTCAAGGAGATGTCGCTCGATCAGGCCAACGCGTTCGATGGCCTCGCCACCGGCGATATCGATGCGGTGGTGATGCTGGCGCCGCAGCCTTCCCCGGTGCTCGCCAAGCTGCGCGTGCCCGGCCTGCACCTCGTCGAATGGCCCGAAGGCTCGAGCATGCCGCCGGGCGCCAGCGCACAGCTCCTCCCCGAGGCGAGCTACCCCGGCCTAGTGAAGAACGCGACCCGCGTCCTCGCCGTCGACGCCGTGCTGAGGCTGACCGCGCGCGGCGAGAGATCGGCGGCGGCGCGCGGTCTCTTCGCCTCGCTGAAGCAGCGGACGGCAGCGCTCGCTCGCTACGGCTTCGATCGCCTCGGCGACGCCGAACCCGAGCTTCGCCAGGGCCGCGCCGTGGCGAAGGACCAGCAGCGCTGAGCGATCGGCTGACCCCCATCTCGCCTTAACGATGCCGCGACTTTTCGCGGTGCTTGGCTGACGGGGGCCACCACGCCGCCCTTGCGCGGTTGCCCGGCCGGCTTATGCTCGGTGAGGGGCACGCCAGGAGAGAGCCATGCGGCGACGATCACGTCTGATGCCGGCCCTGGCGCTGGCGGTTGCCTGCCTTTCGAGCATGGTGCCGAGCGGCGTCCGCGCCGAGGCGGAGATGAGCTTCCGCGCCGTCCGCATCGGCGGCCATGGCGTGTGCGGCGCGGACTGCCCGGCGGTGATCGCCGCCACCGGCCAGATCACCCGCGACACACCCGACCGCTTCCTGCAGTTCGTCGCCAGCAACTACGATCGCAACGAGCTGCACGCCGTCGTCTTCCTGGACTCGCCGGGCGGCGGCGTGCTCGCGTCGATGCAGTTCGGCTCGCTGCTCCGTCAAGTCGGCGCCGCGGCGGTGGTCGCCCGCGTGTACTCCGACGGCAGGGGCGGCTCGGTGATGACCAACGCGCAATGCTTCTCGGCGTGCGTCTATGCCCTGATCGGCGCCCGCAGGCGGGTTGTGCCGGCCGGCAGCCAGATCGGCATTCACCGCATGTTCGCCAACACCGATACGCTCGATGCGTCCAATGGTTACGTTACGCGGCACAGGCTCTACGACAACGGCGACGTGGGCGCGATGCTGAAGAGCTACAGCGCGCGGATGGGGGTGAGCCCTGGCCTTATCACCGCGGCGGAGAACGTGCCGTCCGACCAGCTTCGCATCCTCAGCCGGGCCGAGATACGACGCTTTCGCCTCGGCGTGCCGCACCTCTGACCGGACGGTCCCGGAGGCGGCCGCGATCCTTGACTTGGTCCGAAGCTTTGGTCTATCGCACACCCCTCGCCGGGTCGTCGATTCCGCGGGGGAGTAGCTCAGTTGGTTAGAGCGCCGGCCTGTCACGCCGGAGGTCGCGGGTTCAAGTCCCGTCTCTCTCGCCAGCCCGCGATCGTTCCTGCCCAACCAGCAGATGCCGCCTCAGAGCAGCGGTCGCCGCTGCCATAGGGCGCGTTCGACCCGACCGTGCCGGATCAGCCTCTCCTCGTCGATCACGTGCAGGCAACGCTCGCGGATCTCGATTGCGCCGTCCTCGCGGATCTTCTGCAGCGTCTTGTTGGTATGGACGAGCGAAAGGCCGAGCGTGTCGGCGATGTGCTGCTGCCGGATCGGCAATTCGATCGCATTGTCGTGCACAAGACCGACATGGCGGCCGCGATCGTAGAGGTGCCACAAGAGATAGGCGATCCGCTCGAAGGCCGAGCGCTGTCCCAGCGTCAGCAACTGCTCTTCGAAGGTCCGTTCCTCCTGGGCGGCGAGCCATGTGACATCGTAGGCGAGGCGCGGATGCTCCCCGTAGAGTTGCCACAGCTGATCGCGCTCGAACTGGCAGAGCGTCACGTCCGTGAGCGTCTCGATGCCGTGGCTCATCGTATCGTCCAGCGTGGCCTGGAGACCGAGGAAGTCGCCGGGGAGACCGAAATTGATGATCTGCCGCCGATCCCCCTCCAGCGTGCGATAGCGGAACACCCAGCCCGTCAGCACGGTGAAGAGGTGCGTGTCGCGCTGGTTTTCTTCGAGGATGCGCACGCCGGCGCCGGCCTTGCGCTCGCCGGCCTTGAAGCGCTGAATGAAGTCGATCTCCTCGTCGCAGCGATGCTTGAAGACCGGCATCGCCCGCAGCGGGCAGTGGTGGCAGGACGTCGTGCCGCCGGCAGGGGCACGATCGGTCGTGACGGCTTCGATGGCGTGGGTCATGACGCGCGCTCCGCGGACAGGGCCTGCTCAGCACGAACGATGCCTTTCCGGCAAGAGTCCGCGCGGATCAGCTGCGGTCGCTCGCCGGGTCGGAACGGGTCGGGGTCGGCAGCCGCGGCGGGTTGTTGAGGCGGCGGTCGAGGTAGCGGCCGACCTCCTCGACCAGCGGCTCGACCCGGTTTTCGAAGAAGTGGTTGGCGCCGGCGATCACCGCGTGCTCGATGACGATGCCTTTCTGCGTCTTTAGCTTCTCGATGAGGCCCGTCACCTCCTTCAACGGCGCGACGCGGTCAATGTCGCCGTGCACGAACAGCCCCGACGAGGGGCAGGGCGCCAGGAAGGAGAAGTCGAAGCGGTTGGCGGGCGGCGCCACCGAGATGAAGCCTTCGATCTCGGGACGGCGCATCAGCAGCTGCATGCCGATCCAGGAGCCGAAGGAGACGCCGGCGATCCAGCAGGCGCGCGCCTCCGGATGCACCGACTGCACCCAGTCGAGTGCCGCCGCCGCATCGGACAGCTCGCCGGCGCCGTGGTCGAAGGCGCCCTGCGACCGGCCGACGCCGCGGAAATTGAAACGCAGCACGGAGAATCCGCGCTCCGCGAAGGCATAGTACAAGTTGTAGACAATCTGGTTGTTCATCGTGCCGCCGAACTGCGGGTGTGGATGCAGCACGATGGCGATCGGCGCGTTGCGCTTCGGGGCTGGGTAGAAGCGTCCTTCCAGGCGGCCGGCCGGACCGTTGAAGATGACCTCGGGCATGGAAACTCCGTGCGGCGCACGCGACTGCCGCTGCGCGATGGGTCGGGAGCGCCCGGACCGCCGTTCGAACTCAAAAGCGTCCGTTGCCCGTCCCTTGACGGAGAATGGAGCTGCGATTAGATCGTTAGAATAATTCTAACACCTTCGAACTCGCCCGATGCTTCGTTTGGTCGAAGGCACGTGCGCTGCTTTGACGGCCTGCACGGCCCCGACCGGACCTGATGGCCACAACCCTGTAGCATGGCAACGGTCGGACTTTGCAAGCCAATCCGCTGCCGGCGGTCGCCGAGATGCGGAGACGACGCCGAACCCTGAGAGCTTCAAACCCATCAATCCCCCGGCCGACGAGACCTCGGATCGATCTTGACCTTCCAGCGCAGCTACCTCGATCACAACGCGACGACGCCGCTTCGGCCGGAGGCGCGCGATGCCATGGTCGCGGCATGCGAGGTGCACGGCAATCCCTCGTCCGTCCACGCCGAGGGCCGCAACGCACGCGCCATCATCGATAGGGCGCGGCGCGAGGTCGCTGCGCTCGTCGGATGCGAACCGGCCGATGTGGTGTTCACCTCCGGCGGCACCGAGGCGCTGAACATGGCGCTCTCGGGAGGATTGGGCCGAGACGGCATGCGGCCAGCGAGGTTGCTGGCCGGTGCCGGCGAGCATCCGGCGGTGCTTGGCGGCCATGGCTTCGGCGAGATGGAGGTCGTGCCGCTGCTTCCCGACGGATGTCTCGACCTGCGGGCCTTGACGCTCCTTGCAGGCGGAGAACCGGTGCTTCTCGCGATCCAGGCCGCCAACAACGAGACCGGCGTGGTGCAGCCGGTGCGCGAGGCTGCATCCATCGTGCGTGCCGCCGGTGGCATGATTGTCTGCGACGCCGTCCAGGCGGCTGGCAAGATCGCCTGCGATTTCGCCTCGCTCGATGTCGACGTGCTGGCCGTCTCCGCTCACAAGTTCGGCGGGCCTAAGGGTGTCGGAGCCCTTTGCTTCCGCGACGGTCGCCCCCATCTCGACCACGGGCTGGTGCGCGGCGGCGGTCAGGAGCGCGGAATGCGCGCCGGCACCGAGAACATCGTCGGCATCGCCGGTCTTGGAGCGGCCTGCCGTCCGGCCGAGGCCGACAGGTTGGCTCGCTCGACTGCATTGGCCGCTTTGCGCGATCGCATCGAGACAGTGGTGTGTAGGCAGGTGCCTGACGCTGCGATTTTCGGTGCCGGCGCGGCGAGGTTGTCTAACACGGCCTGCTTCGCGCTACCCGGCGTCGATGCGCAGGTATTGCTGATGGGTCTCGACCTCGCGGGCGTTGCCGTCTCGGCTGGCTCGGCCTGTGCGGCCGGCACCGTGAAACCGTCGCATGTGCTGGCGGCAATGGGCGTCGAGCCAGCGCTGGCGACACGCGCGTTGCGGGTCAGCCTCGGCTGGACCAGCACGGAGCGCGACGTGGATGCCTTTGCAACGGCCTTCGCCGCCGCGGTAGGACGGATGAAGCCGTGCATCGCGGCGTGAAGAGAGAGCCGCTCGTTGGCGGCGCAGTCGCGGACACCCGGCCTCGCCGGCGGGTCCTTGGGAGAGTAGAATGGCAGCCGTTCAGGAGACGGTCGACCGGGTCAAGTCGATCGACGTCACCGAGTACAAGTACGGGTTCTCGTCCGTCATCGAGATGGACAAAGCGCCGGCTGGTCTCAACGAGGACATCGTCCGCCTCATCTCGTCCAAGAAGAACGAGCCAGAATGGCTGACGGAGTGGCGGTTGGAGGCCTATCGCCGCTGGCTGACGCTGGAGGAGCCGGATTGGGCGCGCGTCAACTACCCCAGGGTGAAGTTCGACGAGCTGCACTATTATGCCGCGCCGAAGAGCCACAGTGGTCCAAAGTCGCTCGATGAGGTCGATCCTGAGCTGCTGCGCGTTTACGAGAAACTCGGCATTCCGCTACAGGAGCAGGAACTACTCGCCGGCGTCGAGGGCGCAGCGCAGCGCCGCGTCGCCGTAGATGCCGTGTTCGATTCGGTGTCGGTCGTGACTACCTTCAAGAACGAGTTGGCCAAGGCCGGCGTGATCTTCTGCCCGATCTCGGAGGCTGTGCACACTCATCCCGAGTTGGTGAAGAAATACCTCGGTTCAGTGGTGCCGACGTCCGACAACTACTACTCGACGCTGAACGCCGCGGTGTTCTCCGACGGCTCCTTCGTCTACATCCCTAAGGGTGTACGCTGCCCGATGGAGCTGTCGACGTACTTCCGCATCAACGAGCAGAATACTGGACAGTTCGAGCGCACCCTCATCATCGCCGACGAGGGTTCCTACGTTTCGTACCTCGAAGGCTGCACCGCGCCCCGTCGCGACGAGAACCAGTTGCACGCCGCCGTGGTCGAGCTGATCACCCACGACGATGCGGAGATCAAGTACTCCACCGTGCAGAACTGGTATCCCGGCGACGCCGAGGGCAAGGGCGGTATCTACAACTTCGTGACCAAGCGTGGCGACTGCCGCGGCAAGAACTCGAAGATTTCGTGGACGCAGGTCGAGACGGGGTCGGCGATCACCTGGAAGTACCCGTCCTGCATCCTGCGCGGCGACGGTTCGCGCGGCGAGTTCTACTCGATCGCGATCTCGAACGGCCACCAGCAGGTGGACTCGGGCACCAAGATGCTGCACCTCGGCAAGAACACGACGAGCCGCATCATCTCGAAGGGCATCTCGGCCGGCAAGTCGCAGAACACCTACCGTGGCCAGGTCTCAGCGCATCGCAAGGCGACCAACGCCCGCAACTTCACCAACTGCGACTCCCTGCTGATCGGCAACGACTGCGGCGCCCACACCGTGCCCTACATCGAGGCGCGCAACGACTCGGCGCAGTTCGAGCATGAGGCGACGACGTCGAAGATCAGCGAGGACCAGATGTTCTACTGCCAGCAGCGCGGCCTGTCGGCGGAGGAGGCGACGGCGCTCATCGTCAACGGCTTCGTCCGCGACGTGCTGCAGCAGCTGCCGATGGAATTTGCCGTCGAGGCGCAGAAGCTGATCGCCATCTCGCTCGAAGGCTCGGTCGGCTAGCGCGACCTTATCTTCTCCCCGCTTGCGGGAGACGGTGCCGCGGCAAAGCCGTGGCGGATGAGGAGCATCGCCGCTGCAGCGGCGATCCTCCATCCGACGCCGGCCGACGCCGGGACTATCTTCTCTTGCAAGCGAGGGAAGGATCGCACTGCAACCACGGACCCCCGATGCTCGAAGTACGCGACCTCATCGTCTCCATTGCCGGCAACACCATCCTCGATGGGTTGAACCTCACCGTCAGGGACGGCGAGGTCGCCGCGATCATGGGGCCGAACGGCACCGGCAAGTCGACGCTGGCGTATGTGATCGCCGGCAAGGAAGAGTATGAGGTCGAGGGCGGCGAGATCCTCGTCGATGGCGAGGATATCCTGGCGAAATCGCCGGACGAGCGCGCCGCCGCCGGCGTGTTCCTGGCCTTCCAGTACCCGGTCGAGATCCCCGGCGTCGGCACCATGACCTTCCTTCGTGCCGCGCTCAACGCGCAGCGCCGGGCGCGGGGTGAAGACGAGTTGACCACTCCCGCCTTCATGAAGCGCGTGAACGAGGCGGGCGCGATGCTGGAGATCCGCAAGGACTTTATGAAGCGCGCGCTCAACGTCGGCTTCTCCGGCGGCGAGAAGAAGCGGATGGACATCCTGCAGATGGCCCTGCTGGAACCCAGCGTCGCCATTCTCGACGAGACCGACTCCGGCCTCGACATCGACGCCATCCGCATCGTCTCGGAAGGCGTCAACAAGCTGCGCTCGGCCAAGCGCTCCTTCGTGCTCATCACGCACTACCAGCGCCTGTTGAACTACATCGTCCCCGACACCGTCCACGTGATGTCGGGCGGCAGGATCGTGCGTACCGGTGGCAAGGAGCTGGCGCTGGAGCTTGAGCAGTCCGGCTACCGTGATTTCGCGCCCCATTCGGCCGCCCAGCCGGCGGCGGAGTGATGCCGATGCCGGCCCGCATCGTCTCCTCGCGCACCGACGCCGAGGTCGCCCTCGCCGATGCCTACGGCGCGGCCAAGACCCGATTGCCGGGCGGCGAGGCCGTCCGGCATTTGCGCGACGACGCCTTCGGCATCTTCGCCGGCGCCGGCCTGCCGCATCGCCGCGTCGAAGCCTGGCACTACACCGATCTGCGCTCGCTGATGCGCGAGGCATTGCCCGTCGCGGCGCGCCCGAACGGGTCGTCGCTCGGTGCGATCAACGGCGAGCTGGCCGGGCGGCCGTCCTTCGGCGGCGGTCGCTTGGTTGTCGTCGATGGCACCTTCGTTCCCTCGCTGTCTGACGCTCTGCCGGAGGGCGCCGGCGTGCGCTCGCTCGCCGATGTGCTGAGCGAAGGACGTCCGGAGCTGATCGACCTGCTCGCCGCCCGCGACTTCGGCGAGGGCGACGCGGTGCTCGCGCTCAACGCCGCGATGATGCAGGACGGCGTGGTGATCGAGATCGACCCCGGCGCCGAGATCGTCGAGCCGATCGAGATCGTCTACGCCACCGCCTCCGCCCAGCCCGCGGCGAGCTTCTTCCGCTCGCTCGTCGTCGTCGGCGACGGCGCGAAGGTGCGCATCGCCGAGTCCTCCATCGGCCGCGGGGGACGGGCGGGGCAGACCTTCGGATGCCTCGTCTTCAAGGTCGGCGACCGCGCCGAGGTCGGCCATACCGCGGCGATCACGCGCTCGGAAGCCGGCAGCCTGCGGCTCGACTCCTTCGTCGCCGACCTCGGCGCCAGGGCGCAGTTCGACAGCTTCGCGCTCGTCGACAGCGAGGGGCTGGTGCGGCGCCAGCTGTTCATGCGCTTTTCCGGCGATGACGCCAAGGCGCAGCTGCGCGGCGTCTCGCTGTGCCAGGGTCGCGAGCATGTCGACACCACGCTCGACGTCGTCCATCGCGGGCTGGGATGCGAGGGCCGCGAGCACTTCCGCTACATCCTCGACGATGCCGCCACCGGCGTGTTCCAAGGTCGCATCCGCGTCGAGAAGCAGGCGCAGAAGACCGACGGCAAGATGATGAGCCGCGCGTTGGTGCTCTCCGACGAGGCGTCGATGCATAACAAGCCGGAGCTGGAAATCTTCGCCGACGACGTCGCCTGCGGCCACGGCGCTACGGTCGGCAGCCTCAACGCCGACCAGCTGTTCTACCTGCGGGCGCGCGGGCTGGACAAGCGTTCGGCCGAGTCGCTCCTCCTGGAGGCTTTCGCTGGCGAATTGGCCGACGAAGTGGGGCATGAGGGGTTGGTGGCTCGCTTCCGCGCAGAGATCGCGCATTGGCTGGGCGAGCGGACGAAGGCCGGCAAGGGATCGGGCGGCAGCAAGGGCTGAGCGGGGCTCGCGTCGAAGGCAGGCACCCCCCATATCTCATGCGGCACACGAGGGATCGAATGACGCACGAGAGCATCGCTGCTGACGTCGGCAAGCTGAATATCGAGAAGGTTAGGTCCGACTTCCCCGCACTGACTTTGAAGCCCTATGGCAAGCCGCTGGTCTATCTCGACAACGCCGCGTCGGCGCAGAAGCCGAAGGCGGTGGTCGAGCGCATGATGCAGGCGGCGTACTACGAGTACGCCAACGTCCACCGTGGCCTGCACTACCTCGCCAATGCCGCAACCGACAACTACGAGGCGGCGCGCGAGACCGTGCGCTCCTTCCTCAATGCGGAGCATCTCGACGAGGTGGTGTTCACGAAATCCTCGACCGAGGCGATCAACATCGTCGCCCGTTCCTGGGGCGAAGGTCACTTCAAGCCCGGCGACGAGATCCTGCTGACGATCCTCGAGCACCACGCCAACATCGTGCCCTGGCACTTCCTGCGCGAGCATCGAGGCGCTGTGCTGAAGTGGGTCGACTGCGACGACGACGGCGCCATCTCGCTCGAAGCGATCGAGCGGGCGATCACGCCGCGTACGCGGATGATCGCGATGACGCAGATGTCCAATGTCACCGGCACCGTGCTGCCGGTGAAGGAGGTGGCGGCTATCGCCCGCGCGCGGGGCATCGCGACGCTGGTCGATGGTTCGCAGGGCGCGGTGCATGGGCCGGTCGACGTGCGCGACATCGGCTGCGACTTCTACGTGATGACCGGCCATAAACTCTATGGCCCGACCGGCATCGGCGTGCTCTACGCGCGTCGTCCGTGGCTCGACGAGATGCCGCCTTTCCTCGGCGGCGGCGAGATGATCCAGGACGTGACGCAGGAGGCGATCACCTACAATGTGCCGCCGCACCGCTTCGAGGCCGGCACGCCGGCGATCATCGAGGCGGCGGGACTCGCCGCGGCGCTCGATTACATGAGCATGGTCGGCCGCGAGAAGATCGCGGCGCACGAGCAGGCGCTCGGCGCCTACGCGACCCAACGGCTCTCCGAGATGAACGCGATCCGCATCTTCGGCAATGCGCCGGGCAAGGGCGCCATCGTCTCCTTCGAGATGAAAGGCGCGCATGCCCACGACGTAGCGACGATCATCGACCGCTCGGGCGTCGCCGTACGGGCCGGCACGCACTGCGCGATGCCGCTGTTGAAGCGCTTCGGCGTGACATCGACCTGCCGCGCGTCCTTCGCGATGTACAACACCTTCGAAGAGGTGGATAAGCTCGTCGAGGCGCTGCGCAAGGCGGAAGGGCTGTTCGCTTGAGCGGGCGCGGAGGGGATGATGACGCCTGAGGTTGCGGAAGAGCATCCCAATGCGCCGGACTGGAGCTTCGATGGCGCGCTCGATGAGGCCGAGCGAGCGCGGCTGCAGGACGAGATCGTCGCCGCCTGCAAGACGGTCTACGACCCCGAGATTCCGTGCGACATCTACGAACTCGGTCTGATCTACAAGGTCGAGGTGCCGGAGAATCGGTTGATCGCGGTGCGGATGACCTTGACCGCACCGGGTTGTCCTGTCGCGGGCGACATCGTCGCCTCGGTCGAGGAGGCGGTCGGCGGCGTCGCTGGGGCGATGGGCGCCTCCGTCGACTTGGTCTTCGATCCTCCGTGGGATCAGGGTAGGATGTCGGACGAAGCGCGTGTCTCGCTCGACATGTTCTAGGCTCGCGCCCGGACCCTTCCGCGGTCGGGCAGGAAGGGCCATTTCATGGGTAAAACTAAGGAACGCCATGACCCGCTCTCGCTACGCCGTCATGACCCTGACTGACGCCGCCGCCGAGCGTGCGCGCGACTTGGTTGCCAACGCCGGCCGCACCGTGCTCGGCTTGCGCGTCGGCGTCAGGAGCGGCGGCTGCGCCGGCATGAGCTACACCGTCGAATACGCCGAGGTGAAGCAGCCGCTCGACGAGGTGGTCGAGGATAAGGGGGTCACCCTGTTCGTCGACTCCAAGGCGCTGATGTTCCTGCTCGGCACGGTGCTCGACTTCGAGACGAGCAAGATGTCGGCCACCTTCACCTTCCGCAACCCAAACCAGATTTCCGCTTGCGGCTGCGGCGAGTCGGTCTCGATCAAGCCCGTGGCGCTCGACGAGGCGCACGCCTGAACGGTCTCCGCCGGGCATTGGCTTACGCCGCGTCGCAGATCGGCTAGACTGTTTGCCGCTCCAAGCAGCCCACCATCATGCGCTTCTCCTTCGTCGTTGCCGTCGCCTCGCTCGGTGGCCTGCTCTTCGGCTACGACACCGGCGTCATCTCCGGCGCCCTGCTCTTCATCTCCGACGCGTTTCAGCTATCGCCGACGCTGCAGGGCGTGGTCACGAGCGCCGTGCTCGTCGGTGCTGTTGCCGGCGCGGCGATCGGCGGCGCCACGACGGATCGATATGGTCGTCGTCGCGTCATCATCGCGATGGCCATCCTGTTCACCTTCGGCTCGCTGGCCAGCGCCGGCGCCACCGCGCTGTGGCATCTGATCGCCGCCCGGTTGCTGCTCGGCGTGGCGATCGGCGTCGCCTCGATGCTGACGCCGCTGTACCTGTCCGAGGTGGCGCCGGCCGAGCGTCGCGGCGGCATCGTCTCGCTGAACCAGGTCTGCGTCACCGCAGGCATCCTCACCTCCTATCTCGTCGACTTCGCCTTCGCCGATGTCGCAGGCTCCTGGCGCTGGATGCTCGGCCTCGGCGCTATCCCCGGCCTCGCGCTAGGCATCGGCATGGCGCTGCTGCCGGAAAGCCCGCGTTGGCTCGCCGGGCAGGGGCGCGCGGACGAGGTGCGCGCCGTGCTCGGACAACTGCGGTCACCGGCGAGCCAGGGCGAAACGGACCGCGAGATCGAGGCGCTGCGCGGCGATATCCGCGCCGAGCGGCAATCGGCGTCACTTCAAGCGCTGTTCACCTCGGCCAGCGCGCGCAAGCCGCTGGTGATCGGCATCGGCCTTGCAGTGTTCCAGCAGGTCACCGGCATCAACACGGTGATCTACTACGCCCCCACCATCCTGCGCCAAGCGGGCTTCGCGTCGAACGCCGTCGCCATCCTCGCCACCGCCGGCATCGGCGTGGTGAACGTCGCCGCCACCGTCGCCGCGCTGCTGCTGATGGACCGCGCCGGGCGTCGTCCGCTCCTGATCGGCGGCATGATCGGCATGGTCGCCTGCCTGCTCGCCCTCGCCGGCTCTTTCGCCTTCGTCGGTGGCGCCGGCATCGCGACCGCCGCCGCGCTCGCGGTCTACGTCGCAGCCTTCGCCGTCGGGCTGGGGCCGGTGTTCTGGCTGATGATCGCCGAGATCTTCCCTCTCGCCTTCCGCGGTCGCGGGATGAGCGTCGCTTCGGTGGCCAACTGGGGCGCCAACCTCGCCGTGGCGCTCGTCTTCCTCGACCTGATGCGCGTCGCTGGCGCCGCCGGCACCTTCCTGCTCTTCGCCGCGCTGACGGCGGCGGCGGTCGCCTTCACCTGGGCTTTGGTGCCGGAAACGAAGGGCCGCTCGCTGGAGGAGATCGAGCGGGCGATGGGCGAGCCGGTCGCGATCTCCGCCGCCAACGCCGCGACCGCCGGCTATGACGGCTGACGTCTGCCGATCGCCTCAACTG
>CALMRL010000128.1 GCA_937873345.1 uncultured Beijerinckiaceae bacterium
CCAGAATTCGATCTGCAGCGGCGTCAGGCGGAAGCCGCTCCAGTGCGGCGGCCGCGGCACCGCCTCGGGATAGCGCGCCTCGGAGGCGGCGACCTCGGCCTCGAGCGCGGCACGGCTTTCGAGGGGACGCGACTGACGGCTGGCCCAGGCGCCGATGCGCGAGCCGCGGGCGCGCGTGGCGTAATAGTCATCGGCCTCACCTGCGCCCACCCCCTCGACGGGGCCACGGACCCGCACCTGCCGGCGAAGGCTCTTCCAGTGGAATAGGGCCGCCGCCTTGCCGGTGGCGGCGAGCTCGAGCCCCTTGGCGCTCTCGAAGTTGGTGTAGAAGACGAAGCCGCGCTCGTCGACGCCCTTGCACAGCACCATCCGCACGTTGGGCAGGCCGTCCGGGTCGACGCTGGCGACCGCCATCGCGTTGGGATCGTTGGGCTCGCTCGCCGCCGCCTCGTCCTGCCAGCGCGCGTAGAGCATGAAGGGGTCGTCCTCCGCCGTGATCTCCACGGTCCCTATCGCCTCACGGCTTCTTAACTCGGCCAAGGTAACACCGCCGTGAACGTTGCGTGCATGAGTACCGAGCGTGGCTCAGTTCCCTTCCCATAGCCCAGAGAGGGCCGCGCGTGTACCCGCGCGGACGTCGCGCCAGCCCGCGCGCCGTCGCTGCGCCCGAGCCGTCTGCCTGCTGATCACCGCTGGGGTGCCGCTCGGCGGGTGCTCGCTCTCCTTTCCGATCGCGCCGCTGACCCAGGCCGACGAGGTCACAGGCTCGGACTCGCCGGTGCCGTTCGGCCGGCTGCTGGACGAGGAGGATCGTCGTCGCGAGAAGGCAGCGCTGTCCACCGCGCTCGACCCGCAGGGCGATGGCGCGACCGTGCGCTGGGAAAACAACAGGAGCGGCACCAAGGGCGCGATTACGGCGGTCGGCCGTGCCTACACGTCGGACGGCAAGATCTGCCGCGCCTTCCTCGGCGAGCTGGCACGCGAGGCTCTGCGCCGCACCGTGCAGGGGACGGCCTGCGCCGTCGCCGCCGGCGACTGGCAGCTGCGCGAGACGAAGCCGTTCGACAGGAAGACAGTGGGTTAACGAAGACCGTTCAACCCCGACCGCGATGGTGCGAGGCTGCAAGCGCAGACCGGCGTCTCCTCCCACCCCTCCGGCACCGCCGCGATCCGCACGATCCCCTGCCCCGCGCCGCAGGGCCGGGCGCAGACCAACACGCCGCCAGGGACGAGGCGATCGAGCAGCGCATCCGGTCGTTCGTCGCAGCGGGCGTGGATGAGGATGCGATCGAACGAGCCTTCGACCGCGCCGGCGGAGAAGCCATTCACCCAGTGCACCGTCGCGGACAGTCCGAGCGAAGCGAGGTGCCGCTCCGCCGCCTCGGCGAGGCCCCGCACCCGCTCGCAGGCGACGACGTCGTCGCAAAGCTGCCGCAGGATCGCCGTGGCGTAGCCTGAGCCGGCGCCGACCTGCAGCATGCGCTGACCGGGCGCGACGGCCAGCGCCTCGATCATCCGTGCGACCAGCCATGCCGGCGAGGCCGTCTGGCCGGCGGGGATCGGCACGGGCAGGTCACGCGCCGCCAGACCGGCATGACGCTCGTCGAGGAAGGCCGAGCGCGGCACCAGCTCCATCGCCCTCAGCACGGCGAGATCGCGCACGCCGTGCGCCCGCAGTGCGAGATGGAATGCCGCCTTCGCTTCGCCGTCGGCCTCGCTCGCGTCGGTCTCCGCCGAGCCGGCCGCCATGTCGCGCGTCAGCCGGCGAAGGCCTGGGCGTATCGGGTCACGGTCGGCTCGTCGGTGAGGTCGAGCTTCAGGGGCGTCACCGAGATGCGCTTCTGCGCCATCGCCTCCAGGTCGGTGCCGGGCGAGACGTGATGGTTGTTGCGACCGAAGGCGATCCAGAAATACGGGTTGCCGCGCCCGTCGAGGCGAGGGTCGACGCGCACGATCTGCGCGTCGCGCCGGCCCTGCACCGTGGCCGAGATGCCGCCGACCTCCTCCGCCGGGCACGGCGGGAAGTTGACGTTGACGACGATGTCGCGGCCGAAGCCGGCACGCAGCACGCGCCCAACCACGTCGGCGCCGTGAGCACGGGCGCAGTCCCAGCGGATCGCGTCCCGGCCGCCGCTGCCGTAGGCGTTGCGTCCGTAGGCCTGCGACAGGGCGATCGAGGGCACGCCGAGGATGGTGCCCTCGATGGCGCCGGCGATGGTGCCGGAGTACGTTACGTCCTCGGCGAGGTTCTGGCCCGAGTTCACGCCCGAGAGCACGAGATCGACCGGCTTGTCGGCGAGGATGTGCTTCAGACCCATGATGACGCAGTCGGTCGGCGTGCCCTTGAGGGCGTAGCGCGTCTCGCTGATGTGGCGCAGCCGCAGCGGATCGTTGACGGACAGCGAGTGGGCGACGCCGGACTGGTCGAGTTCGGGCGCCACCACCACGATCTCGGTCCCGCCCCCGCCCGGCCGCCACTCGCCCTGCGCTCCAGCCTCCGCCACCTCGCGGGCAATATGCTCCAGCACCTCCAGCCCCGGCGAGTGGATGCCGTCGTCGTTGGTCAGGAGGATGCGCACGCTCAAGCCTTCCGGATGTGGGTGAGCCCGGCCATATACGGTTGGAGCGCCGCTGGCACGCGGATCGAGCCGTCGCTCTCCTGGTAATTCTCCAGCACGGCGACCAGGGCGCGACCCACTGCCACGCCCGAGCCGTTGAGCGTGTGCACGAAGCGCGGCGGCGTCGGCTTACCGCCCGCACCGGGAGCCGGGCGGTAGCGGGCGTTCATCCGCCGCGCCTGGAACTCGCCGCAGGTGGAGCAGGACGAAATCTCGCGGTAACGGTCCTGGCCGGGCAGCCAGACCTCGATGTCGTAGGTCTTGGCGGAGGCGAAGCCCATGTCGCCCGTGCACAGCACCATCACGCGGTAGGGCAGCTCCAGCCGCCGCAGCACCTCCTCGGCGCACCTCAGCATGCGCTCGTGCTCGGCCGCCGACTGCTCGGGCGTGGTGATCGACACCACCTCCACCTTGGTGAACTGGTGCTGCCGAATCATGCCGCGGGTGTCGCGCCCGGCGGCGCCGGCCTCGGCGCGGAAGCATGGGGTGGCGGCGGTCATCCGCATCGGCAACGCCGACTCGTCGAGGATGCGCTCGCGGGCGAGGTTGGTCAGCGGCACCTCGGCGGTTGGAATGAGCCAGAGACGACGTGATAGAGCTTCAGCCGCCTCAGTCCAACCTGTCAGCGCTCCTACGAGCCCTTCGTCTCTCTGCTTTAAAATTGTCAGCAGTGTTTTTTGTACATTGTATAGTGCCTGCACTCTAGCATCTTTATCCGCTGAGAACTTTTCCTCGATTGCTTTACCGAGCGCGATGAAGGTCTCACCTGCTGCCTTCCTAGAAGCAGCCAAACTGTCACTACCGGCACTCAGGTCCTTCATCTTTTCTAGGTCACTTGGTGGTAGGAAATTTGACAATGCAGCAAATTGATCGTTCTCGAACTTCGGCAGCTGCGCCGTGCCGAACATCGCCTCGTCGCGCACCAGCAGCGGCGGCGCCACCTCGGTGTAGCCGTGCTCCGCCGTGTGCAGGTCGAGCATGAAGGCGGCCAGCGCCCGCTCCAGCCGCGCCAGCGCCCCCGAATTGACGACGAAGCGCGCGCCTGACAGACGCGATGCCGCCTCGAAGTCCATCAGCCCGAGCGCCTCGCCGAGCGCCCAGTGCTCCTTCGGCGCGAAGTCGAAGCGGGGCCGCTCGCCCCACTCGCGGTGGAGCACGTTGTCGTTCTCGTCGCGGCCCTCCGGCACTTCGTCGAGTGGCTGGTTGGGCAGTTCGGCGAGGAGGGCGTCGAGGGCGGCGACGCTCTGTCTCTCCTCCGCCTCCAGCATCGGCAGGTCGAGCTTGGCCCTCGCCACCTCGGCCTTCAGCGCCTCCGCGCAAGCGGCGTCGCCGCTCTTCATCGCCGCGCCGATCTCGCGCGACGCCGCGTTGCGGCGCTCCTGCGCAGCCTGGGAG
>CALMRL010000129.1:0-1031 GCA_937873345.1 uncultured Beijerinckiaceae bacterium
GAACGCCCTGTGGCTGCTCGGCGGCGCGCCGCTCCAGCACCGCACCGACAGCCTGTCCGCGGCCTTCCGTAACCTCGACGGCGACGCGCAGGCGGACCTCACGGCGCGCTACGAGGCACTGTGCGCCCACTACGGCATGGAGCCCACGCGCAACAACCCCGGCGTGGCGCACGAGAACGGCGCGGTGGAGAGTTCGCACGGCCATCTCAAGCGCGCGCTCGCCGACGCGCTGCTGCTGCGCGCCTCGGCCGACTTCCCCGACCTCGGTGCCTACCGGGCCTTCGTGGACGGCATCGTCGGGCTCCGCAACGCTCGGAATGCCAAGCGCATCGAGGCCGAGCGGCCCCACCTCAAGCGCCTGCCCGACCGCCGCACGAGCGACTACGAGGACGGGACGGTGCGCGTCAGCTCCTCGGGCGGCTTCAGGTTGCGCAAGGTGTTCTACTCGGTACCGTCGCGCCTGATCGGCCACAGGCTGCGGGTGCGGCTCTACGATGACCGCCTCGACGTGTTCGTCGGCGGCACGCACGTCGCCACGCTGACGCGCGGGCGCCCCCGTCCGGACGGGCGCGACGACAGCGTCGTCAGCTACCACCACGTGATCCACGCCCTGCGGCGCAAGCCGATGGCCCTTCTCGGCCTCGTCTACCGCGACCAGCTGTTCCCGCGAGAGGCCTACCGGCGGGCCTTCGACGCGTTGCTGGCGGCCCGGCCGGAACGTGAAGCCTGCCGGACCACGGTGGCCCTGCTGGCTTTGGCCCACGAGCGTGGCTGTGAGGCCGAGCTGGCGAGCCGCCTGGCCGAGATCCTCGAGGCCGGCCTGCTGCCGGACCTCGACGAGTTGCGGGCCCGCTTCGGCCCAGACCCGTCCTCGGTTCCGCGCGTCGCTGTCGCGCTCGCGTCCCTGGCGAGCTACGAATGCCTGCTCGGCCCGGCCATCGTGGGAGAGGCCGCATGAGCGCGCCCTCGACGATCGACGCCGGCCGCCTCGGCATCATGCTGAACGAGTTGCGCCTGCCGAGCATGAAGGC
>CALMRL010000129.1:1081-3586 GCA_937873345.1 uncultured Beijerinckiaceae bacterium
GAACATGAGCTGGCCGAGCGCGACCGCCGGCGCATCGCGCGACACCTCGTCGAGGCCCGCCTGCCGCCCGGCAAGACGCTGGACAGCTTCGACTTCGACGCCGTGCCGATGATCTCCAAGGCGCAGGTGAGCGCGGTGGCGGCGGGCGACGCCTGGCTCAAGACCGGGGCCAACCTTCTGCTGTTTGGCCCACCCGGCGGCGGCAAGAGCCATCTCGCGGCGGCGATCGGCCTCGCCCTGGTGGAGAACGGCTGGAAGGTGCTGTTCGCCCGCACCACCGATCTCGTGCAGAAGCTGCAGGTGGCGCGACGCGATCTCGGCCTCGAAGCCGCGATCAACAAGCTGGACCGGTTCGACCTGCTGATCCTCGACGACTTCGCATACGTCACAAAAGATCATGCCGAGACCAGTGTCCTGTTCGAGCTGATCGGCGCGCGTTACGAGCGTCGTTCCATGTTGATCACCGCCAACCAGCCGTTTGGCGAGTGGAACAAAATATTTCCTGACCCGACCATGACGCTCGCCGCAGTGGACCGTCTCGTTCATCATGCGACCATCTTCGAGATGAACGTCGAAAGCTATCGCAGGCGCGTCGCGTTGGAGCGCAAGCGCGGTCCGGGACGACCACCCACCCGCGCGACAATCAAGAACTCGGCTGATTGACGCGCCGCGACACAGCACGACAAAACCGCTTGCACCATGGCGACAAACGCCGCCATGATCACCACCGCCGCGACACGATCAGTCTCATCCTGATCGCCGCGCGAGTCCGCATTGCCTCGCCAGAAACGTTGTCGGATGCTGACCCCATTGCCTCATTGAATTGTTCCCTGAAGGGAGCGGTCAGGGAGGGGTCCGATGAGGATGGTCAGCATGGTGACGCGCAATGAGGTCTTGGCGGTTCTGGCCGGCCGCTATGAAGGGGCGAACCGTCAGGATCGAGGTCGTATTCTGGATGAGTTGGTGGCCCTGACGGGCCATCACCGCAAGCATGCCGCCCGGGTGCTCAGGGGCGGGACACCGACGGCGCGAACCGGACCCCGGCCGGGCCGGCGGCTTTACGACGATGCGGCCCGGCAGGCGCTGATCGTGGTCTGGGAGGCGGCGGATCGGATCTGCGGCAAGCGGCTCAAGGAGCTCCTGCCCACCCTGCTCGACGCCATGGGCCGACACGGCCATCTCGATCTGGACGGAACCGTGCAGGACCGTCTGTTGGCGATGAGCGCCGCCACGATGGATCGAGCACTCGCCGACACGCGGGCCACGGCGGGGCGCAACCGCCGCCGTTCCACGCCCTCGTCGGCGGTCAAGCGCCTGGTGCCGATCAGGACCTTCGCGGATTGGGGAGATCCCGCGCCCGGCTTCGCCGAGGCCGATCTCGTGCAGCACAGTGGACCGAATGCGCGAGGCAGTTTCCTGTACACGCTGGTCGTGACCGATATCGCCACTGGATGGACGGAGTGCGCCCCGCTCCTGGTGCGCGAGCAGGTCCTGCTCACGCGCGTGCTCGACGAAGTGCGCAAGACGTTGCCGTTCCCACTGCTCGGCTTCGACACGGACAACGACAGCGTGTTCATGAACGAGACGGTCCGCAGCTACTGCGCTGAAGCCGGAGTTGAGTTCACGCGATGTCGGCCCTACCGAAAGAACGATCAAGCCTGGATCGAGCAGAAGAATGGAGCCGTTGTCCGCCGTACTGTCGGCTACAGGCGATTCGAGGGTCTACAGGCTGCGTCTGTCCTGGCTCGTCTCTACAATTCAATGCGCTTCTACGTGAACCACTTCCAACCGTCGTTCAAGTTGCAGGCCAAGGCGCGCGACGGAGCCAAGGTCCGCAAGACATACTACAAGCCGAAGACACCCTACGAGCGCCTGATCGCTGACGGGCGGACCACCGATGAGCTGCGTCGGACGCTCGAAACCGTGCACGCCGGGCTCGATCCGGTGGCGCTGCTGCGCGACATCCGCGCGCTGCAGGCCGAGCTCGTCACCCTGGCCGACCAGCCCATTCCGAACGGAGCGGAACCACCGACGGCGCCCTCGCTCGAGCAGTTCCTGACGGGACTGCGCACCGCTTGGCAGGACGGCGAGGTGAGGCCGACTGCCCGGAAGAAACAGGCGGCCAAGCGAGGGCGACGCCGGCCCGACCCTCTGGCAGCCGTCACCGATACCTTGCGGGCATGGTTCGAGGCCGAGCCGTTCCGGACGTCGCGGGAACTGTTGGAGCGGCTGATGGCCGAGCATCCCGACGCATTCACCCCCGGGCAGATCCGAACCGTGCAGCGCCGCCTCAAGGGCTGGCGGAGCGACGTGGCCCACAAGCTCGTGTTCGGCGATGGGGAGCTTGCGACCGACCTCGTGCCGATCGAGGAGCAGCTCACCCCGTCAGCGGAGACCGTCGTATGAAGGAGTGCCCGAGATCGATGTATCTTGGCATGGGCTCGTTCACGCCCTCCAGCCCGGCGCCTGCGGCGCCCCGCTGCGCGGCTTCGGGGCTGGACCGCG
>CALMRL010000130.1 GCA_937873345.1 uncultured Beijerinckiaceae bacterium
GGTCGCGGCTGGCGCGGCGCTGGCTATCGCTGCCGCCGATTTACGCGTTGAAAGGCCATAGCCTTCTCTTCCGCACGGGCGATGCGCTGCCGCCCGAGGCGGTGTTCCTGGAGTGCCGCGATGCTGCGGATGAGAGCTGCTCGCCGGAGATCTTCCCCCGCGCCGACGGCACCACCTACATCGCCGCGATCAACAGCCAGACGCCTCTCCCCGTCGATCCCGCCGACGTCGGTCCCGATCCCGGCGCCTTGAAGCGGCTACACGCCATCGCCGCCGCCGCCTCGCCGGTGCTGGCGCGCAGCCCCGTCCTGGCGCGGCAAGCCTGCTACCGGCCGATCTCGCCCGACGGGATGCCGATCATCGGCGCGATCCCCGACGCGCCCGGCGCCTTCGTCGCCACCGGGCACGGCGTCTGGGGCATCCTCAACGCGCCGGCGACCGGCGAGGCGCTGTCCGAGCTGATCCTGGATGGCCGAGCGTCGGGCGTGCCGCTGCACGCCTTCGATCCGGCCCGCTTCACGAGCTGACGGTCGGGCTTGCCCAGGCGTGGGCGAGGCGGCCGGCGCCGCCGTCCACGGGATCGGTGACCATCGGCGAGACCGCCTCCGCAGCCCGCGCCGCGGCCGCGAAGGCCTCCGGCAGGCCGCGGCAAAGATCATAGTCCGCCCCGCCGGGATAGGCGCCGACGACGCGCAAGGTCCCGCGCTGGTCCACGTTGCGGTGCGCCACGCCGGCGGGAATGACCACGACGTCGCCAGCGTCAAGCCGCACCGGGCGGCCCGACGGTCCGCCGCGCAGCACGTCCACCGAGCCGGCGGCGATGCCGAGCGCCTCGTGGGCGATGGAATGGAAGTGGTGGTAGGGGAAGATGCCGTCGATCCAGACGTTCGCGGCGAAAGCGCGGATCATCGCCTCGGCATCGGCGGCGAGCGCCGCGCGGTAGATGAGTACCGGCAAGCGGGAGTTCGGGAAGCTGCCGTCGGTCGAGAAGACATGGGTCTCGACCCCGTCCATGCTTTGCTCCCTGCGGATCAGCCCGCCGCGATGGTCTCCTCGAGCAGCGTGAACAGGCGCTTGAAGTGCAACGCGTCGGCTTGCGCGCCGTAGGAGGCGGTGTCGGTGCTGGTGAAGCCATGCTTCGCGCCGGCGTAAAGTTCCGTGGCGAAATGGACGCCGGCGCGGGCGAGCGCGCCATCGACGGCCGCGATCTCGTCGGGTGGCAGGTGCTCGTCCCTGTCGGCATGGCCGAAATAGACGCGCGCCTTCACGCCCGGGATCACGTCGAGGATGGCGTGCGGGTTGCCCGCTGCCGCGAGGGCGGCGGAGTGGAAGCCCGCCGCGGCCCCGATCCGCTCCGGATGCAGGCTCGCCAGACGGACGGGAAAGCCGCCAGTGAGGCAGTAGCCGACCGCCCCGACGGGGCCGCACCCGCAGGCCGGCTCACCGTCGATTGCGGCCATCAGCGCGGCGAAGTCCCGCTGCAGCGCTTCGGGGGTCAGCAGCTCGGCGTAGCCGCGCAGCGTCGCGAGCATGTCGCGGAAATGCCGGTCCTCCGGCACCAGGGGAGCACGGCCCGAACGGAAGTAGATGTTGGGCATCAGCACGGCATAGCCGGCATCGGCGATGCGCTGCGCCTTCACCTCGTAGACGGGGCGGATGCCGCCGATGTCGGTGAACAGGATCACCGGGGGATGGGCGCCCCCGCCCTGCGGCGGGGTGAAGAGGAGCGCGTCGATGGTGCCATCGGCCGCGGCGATCTCGAACGGGCGCGGCATGGAGCCTCCGGCTGGTTGATGTGTGCCGTTCCCGCATCGGCGGGACGGCGAAGTGTCTGCCTTAGCGGAGATCGCGGCCGGCGCAATCCTTCCGGCGGAGGCGGTGCTGGACGCAGCGACACCTTTCGCGAGGCGCCGCCGATCGGGATCGCGGTCGCGGGATCACCTTCCCCGTTGATCGGCACCTCACGAACAATGATGGACGCTGTGCTGGCGTCGTGCGCGGTCTGCACCCAATCCGGATATTCCCGATGGCGACGCTGTGCTTGGAAGCGGACGTTGATCGTTGCTTCCGTCATCGGTCATTTCGCGTGTGCGACAGCCACGCGAGTTCGACGAACCGTTCCATCTCACCCTCGGATAAGGTCTTCGTTGTGCCTGAGGTGGAAGCCCGGCGGCGCAGCGATCGCGCCATCGATCAAAGAGGCCGCCACCGCGACGGCGGGACTGACGCGCAACCGGCGTGGAAGGACGGGAGCCAGTGCGCTGATGATGATCGTCGCCGCGCGCTCATCGCGGCGTCGTTGCTCGCGATGGCCATCGAGCACGCTCGGGCGGACGATCGTCAGGGACAAATAGCCGAGCGTCCTCATCTCGATTTCCAGCTCACCCTTCAGGCGCGTGTAGGCGAAAGGCGAGCGAGGGTCCGCTCCGAGCGACGAGACCAGAGCGAAGCGTCTCGCGCCACGGGCACGGGCATGCCGCGCGATAGCGAGCGGGTAATCGTGGTCGATCACCCGGTAGGCTGAACGCGAGGCGGTCCTGGTGCGCGTCGTGCCGAGCGCGCTGACCACGCCGTCGACAGACCACCAGTCGGCATCGCCGGGCATGGCGGAGAAGTCGATCACGACGTTCTCAAGCTTGGGGCGCGGGGCGATGGGGCGGCGGGTCAGGGCGAACACGCGACTGACCCGATCGTCGGCAAGCGCCAGCTACAGCACGAGC
>CALMRL010000131.1 GCA_937873345.1 uncultured Beijerinckiaceae bacterium
GCCGATCACCGCCGCGACCGCGGCGGCGGGCGACGATCTCGTCGACGCCACCCCCGCATTGGCGGCGGGCGGCTGGCGAACGGCGCTAACGGGTTTCGCCGCCGGGATCGGCGACAGGCTGCGCCTGTCCGACTGGGCCCCGAGCCGGCTCGACCCGACGGCCGCGACCTCCCTGGTGCTGGCGCAGGGCGTCGACGATCGGGCCGGCGACGTCACCACGGTGGTCACGGCGCGCGATGCCGCGACGCTGAAGGCGAGCGTCGCCTGCCTGCTCGACCCGCAGGTCTGGACCAAGGTGAGCGGCCGCATCGTCACGCTCGACGCCTCGCGCGGCACGCTGAAGACTGCCAACGCCACTCGCTTCACCTACCGCGGTGCCGCCGGCGCCTCGTTCGGCAACGGTCGCCTCGTGCTCGCGGGATGGTTCTCCCTGAACCCCCTCGCCTTCGTCGCCGGTGCGCTGATGCTGGCGATCTGCCTCAGCGGCTCGACGCTGTGGTTCGTGCGCGGCGTCGGACGGAGGTCGGAATGAGAACCCTCGCAAGCTCCCTTCTGGCCTCGCTGGCGCTCACAGCGCTCCTCGCCTGCGCCGCTCGCGCCGAGGAGGTCCGGCCGACGCCCGAGCATCCTGCCGTGCCGTCGACAACACCCCTCGCGCCGTCTGCCCTGCCGCTGGCCGTGCCTGCGGCAGGGGTCCGTCTCTCGGCCAGGGCGATGCCGCTCGTCGGCGCGCTGCGCGATGCCGAGGCGTGGAGGCAGTATACGGCGCGCTTCGTGTCGCCGGCCGGTCGCGTCGTCGACACCGCCAACAAGGCGATCAGCCATTCCGAGGGCCAAGGCTACGGCATGCTGCTCGCCGTGGCGGCGGGCGACCGCTCGACCTTCGACCTGATCTGGGGCTGGACCCGCGCCAACCTGATGGTGCGCGACGACGAGCTGATCGCTTGGCGCTGGGAGCCCAACGCGCGGCCCGCCGTCGCCGACATGAACGACGCCTCGGACGGTGACATCCTCGTCGCCTGGGCGCTCGCCGAGGCCGCCGACGCCTGGGGCGTCGAGCCCTACCGCATCGCCGGCCGGCGCATCGCCGTCGAGGTCGGCCGCAAGCTCATCGTGTCGCACACCAAGGACGGCGCGGTGCTGCTGCCCGGCGTCGCCGGCTTCGCGGCGGAGGACAGACCGGACGGTCCCGTCGTCAACTTGTCGTACTGGGTGTTCCCCGCCTTCGCCCGGCTGCCGCTGGTCGCCCCGGACATCGACTGGGCCGGCCTGAGCCGCGACGGGTTGGAGCTCGTCAAGCAGACGCACTTCGGTCCCGCGGCGCTGCCGACGGAGTGGGTGTCGCTGCATGACGCGGCGCCGCGCCCGGCCGACGGCTTCCCGCAGCGCTTCTCCTACAACTCGATCCGCATCCCGCTCTACATCGCCTGGGCGGGCCTCGGGCAGCGCGAGGTGTACGCTCCCTTCGTGCGCGCCTGGCAGAAGAACGCGAACGGCGCGCTGCCGATCATCGAGACGGCGAGCGGCCAGCCGGCGGACTGGCTCACCGAGAAGGGCTACGGCGCTGTCGCTGCCCTCACCGTCTGCGCCGCCGCCGGCAAGGGAGCGCCGTCGGGCGCCGCGCGCGAGGACGGCCGCGCCCATACGGACGAGAACTACTACGCCGTCACCTTGAACATGCTCGCCCTGATCGCCGCGCACATGAGGTACCCGTCATGCTTCGCCTCCTGATCGCGCCAACCGTCGCGATCCTGCCGGCGCTGGCGCAGCCGGTGGCGGTGCTGGCGGCGGAGGGACAGGCCGCGCCAGCCGCTGCGAGGCCGCACCTCGACGAGACCGCGCTGCGCTACTACGCCTCGCAGGGCCGCCGCGACCGCGTCGAGGCCGAAGCACGACACCTGGCCAGGCTCGACCCCTCCTGGCATCCGCCGGCCGACCTGTGGACGGCACGCAAGAGCCGCGACGACGAAGGTCCGCTTTGGACTCTCTACGAGCAGGACCGCTTCGCCGACATCGACCAGGCGATCGCCCTGCGCCAGGCCGAGCAGCCGGGATGGCAGCCCTCCGACGACCTGCGCGACAAGATACGGACGAAGCAGCTGCGCGCCCGCGTCGTGGCGATGAGCAAGGCCGAGCAGTGGCCGGCGATCGTCGAGACGTTCCGTTCGAGCGGCATCGGCTGGGCGCGGCGCGACGCCGAGGCCCTGTGGATCATCGCCGAAGCCTATGCCCGCGAGAATGACTGCGCCGAGGCCTACGTCATCTACGTCTCGCTGCTCAAGGAGCACGACGACACCGACGAGCGCCGCGCCACGATCGAGCACGCCATCCGCCTGATCCCCATGGCGATGGTCGAAAAGCTGCTCGCCCTCGGCCGCAAGGATGCAGCCGGTCGGGATGACGAGTTCGCGCCGATCGCGACCGACATCACCCGCGCCCGCATCTCCGCCTTCCTGCACGACGAGCCGGCGCGCGAAGTTTCGGCCGACGAGCTCGGCCGCTTCCAGGACCTCGTGCAAGTGGCGAACGACCCCAACGAGCTGGGGCTGATCGCCTGGTACGGCTACAAGCGCGCCGACTATCCGCTGGCGCTCGATTGGTTCAAGCGCTCGCTGAGCCACGGCGGCGACGCGATGATCGCCCACGGCCTCGCCCACACGCTGCGGATGATGGGAATGAAGCGCGAGGCTGAGGAGGTCAGCTATGCCTGGCGCGAACCGCTGGTCAACAACGCCATCCTGTTCATCGACCTCCTGGAGCGCGACTTCACGAGGGAGCAACCTCCCTACATCGAGCCGGAACGGGTCGCCCGCTACGCGCAGGTGGTGACGAAGACGGAGTCGGGCGAGGGCGCGCAGGCGTTGGCCTGGTACGCCTACAACACCTGCCAGTACCCGCAGGCGCTGCGCTGGTTCGAGCGCGCCGTCGCCTGGCTGCCGAAGGAAGCCACCGTCTACGGCTACGCCCTGTCGCTGCAGCGCATGCATCGCGCGAAGGAGTTCCGCGACGTCGTCAACCGCTACGACGGGCTGTTCCCCAAGGT
>CALMRL010000132.1 GCA_937873345.1 uncultured Beijerinckiaceae bacterium
AACTATTTCGACCATGCCGGATATGAGCCAGTGTAAAACGAAAGTGCTCTAGCGTCGCCGCGGGCGGGACGCTCCCTAGACGGCCTGGGCGTGAAAAACCCCTTCGCGAGACCCCTCCTCCGGCCGTCTCGCCGCGCTCGCTATGACGCCGCGATCACGTCGGCTGCTGCTCGACTTCGGGCTTCTTGTCGACCGGGCCGACGCCTTCGGGCTTGCGATCGGGCGCTGCTGCCTCGTTCTCCGCTCCGCCGCCGACCTTCGCGTGCTTTTCGTCCGCGTGCCCGCTCTTCTCATCGGTCATTGCGCTTCCTTCCTGTTTTCCGCTCGCCTGCCGTCACGATGCGGCCAACGGGGAGGACGGGGGTTGGTTTCTCCGCCTATCGAGAAGCGCCCACGATATCGCGGGCGGCCATGCGGTCCTGCCCCGGCACGGCATCCAGCGGCGCGTCATCGGGCAGCGCCGCGAGCAGCGTGCCGGCCGGCACCGCCTCCGCGGATTGGGCCCCCCTCTCGTCGCGCGCCGGACCATCCTGCACCAGCGCGCGACGCAACGTCTCCTCGGCCTCGGCGACCTGGTGCTGGCGGTCCCACATCGCGGCATAGGTGCCGCCCAGCGCCAGCAGCGCGGCATGGGTGCCGCGCTCGACGATGCGGCCGGCGTCGAGCACCAGGATCTCGTCGGCATCGACCACGGTGGACAGGCGGTGCGCGATCACCAGCGTGGTGCGTCCGCGCGACACCTCGTCGAGCGCCACCTTGATCTCGCGCTCGGTCAGCGTGTCGAGCGCGGAGGTGGCCTCGTCGAGGATCAGGATCGGCGGTCCCTTCAGGATGGTGCGGGCGATGGCGACGCGCTGCTTCTCGCCACCCGACAGCTTGAGGCCGCGCTCGCCGACCTGCGCCCCGTAGCCGCCCGGCGCCCCCTGCACGAAATGGTCGATGCGAGCGAGTCGCGCGGCCGCGCGCACCTCCTCGTCATCGGCGTCCCAGCGGCCGTAGCGGATGTTGTAGGCGATGGTGTCGTTGAACAGCACCGTGTCCTGCGGCACCATGCCGATCGCGCGGCGCAACGACTCCTGCGTCACCGCGGCGATATCCTGCCCATCCACCGTGATGCGCCCGGCAGAGGGCTCGTAGAAGCGGAACAGCAGGCGCGACAGAGTCGACTTGCCGGCACCCGACGGGCCGACGATCGCCATCGTGCCCCCGGCCGGCACGGTGAAGGAGATGCCGTGCAGGATCTCGCGGCGCCGGTCGTAGCTGAAGCGCACGTCCTCGAAGCGCACCTCCGCACCTTCCCTCCCCGTGCCGACACGCAGCGGCCGCGCGCCGGGACGGTCGCGGATCTCGGCATTCTGCCCGAGAATGTCGAACATCATCTCGAGGTCGATCGTCGCCTGCTTCACCTCGCGGTACACCATGCCCATGAAGGACAGCGGCTGGTAGAGCTGGATCATCATCGCGTTGACCAGCACGAAGTCGCCGACCGAGGTGCGCCCCGAGCGGATGCCGGCGACCGCCATCATCATCACGGCGGTCAGCCCCGCCGTGAAGATCACCGTCTGCCCGGCGTTGAGCACGGTGAGCGACACGTAGGTCTTGATGCTCATCGCTTCATAGCGCGCCATCGAGCGGTCGTAGCGCTCGGCCTCGCGCCCCTCGGCGCCGAAATACTTCACCGTCTCGTAATTCAGCAGCGAGTCGATCGCCTTGGTGTTGGCGTCGGTGTCGCTCTCGTTCATCGAGCGGCGGATGGCCATCCGCCAGTTCGTCGCCGCGAGCGTCCAGGCGAGATAGACGGCGATCATCAGCAGGACGACGCCGACGTAGGCCGCGTCGAACTGCAGGAACAGGATCACGAGGATCAGCGCGAACTCCACCGCCGTTGGCACGGCGGTGAGCATGACGACGCGCACGATCGTCTCGATGGCGTTGCGCCCGCGCTCCAGGATGCGGGTGAGCCCGCCGGTCTTGCGCTCGAGGTGGAAGCGCAGCGACAGGCCGTGCAGGTGCACGAACACCTCCTGCGCGAGGCGGCGCACCGCGTTCATCGCCACGGCGGCGAACAGGGCATCGCGCCCCTGCGTGGTGAGCTGCATCACCACCCGTCCCAGCCCGTAGAGAGCGGTGAGCGCCAGCGGCCCCAGCACCAGGCCGAGCACGTCATGGTGCCCCGCCGGACCACCCCGCGCCTCGCCGGTGACGGCATCGGTCGCCCACTTGAAGGCGTAGGGCACCGCCACCGTCACCAGCTTGGCGGCGATCATCAACACGAAGGCGACGTAGATGCGCCGCTTCAGGTCGGGGCGCCCGGCCGGCCAGACGTAGGGGGCGAGCCTTGGCAGCACGCCGGCGAAACGCGGCTTCGCGAAGCGCCACCTGCGCACCGATTTGGGCCCCGACGTGGACCCCGAGTCGGACCGGCGGGCCTCGACCAGCGAGTCGAGCGGCGAGGGGGGCAATGGCGGCATGGCATCCCATATGGGGAGGGCACGCGCCCTGCCTAGCTCGCGCTGGCGGCGCCGGTGTGTGCCGCGGGCCGTCACCGGGGCGTCATGCGGCAGGCCGACAGCTGCGGGCCGAGACGGGCTTGGCGAGATCGGTCTGGCGAGACCGGCTTGCGATGGGAGATGGGATGGGCAGCGCGCGTCTGGACGAGATCTGCGTCTTCTGCGGCTCGGCGAGCGGCGGCGATCCCGTCTTCGCCGACGCCGCGCGGCAGCTCGGCCGGGTGCTGGCGACGAACGACATCGGCCTGGTCTACGGCGGCGGCGGACGCGGGCTGATGGGGGCGCTCGCGCATGCCGTCCTCGAGCACGGTGGTCGCGTTACCGGCATCATCCCGGACTTCCTCACCGACGGCGACGCCCTGCTGAGCGGGCGGGATGGGCGGCGCATCGAGCACGTGGTGGTGCCCGACATGCACACCCGCAAGCGCCTGATGTTCGAGCGTGCCGACGCCTTCGTCGCGCTGCCCGGCGGCATCGGCACGCTGGAGGAACTGGTCGAGCAGATGACCTGGGTGCAGCTCGCCCGCCATGCCAAGCCGGTGCTGATCGCCGACGTCGCCGGCTTCTGGCGTCCGCTGCTCGCGCTGTTCGCGCACATGCGCGACGCCGGTTTCATCTACGCCTCGGCGGACATCCGCACGCTGGTCGCCGACCGTATCGAGGACGTGCTGCCGAAGCTGCGCAATGCGCTGGCGCCCTGCGACGATCGCGACGTAGCCGAGAAGATGTAGAGACTACAGCGCCTTGCGCATCGCCGTGTTGCCGATCCACACGTCGCCGAGCATCGTGGTCTGGCGGTGCAGCGCCTCGTAGCCGCGGCGGGTGAAGAGGTCGCGCGCCGTGTCGCTCGCCTCGACTTCAAGGGCGGCGGCACCGCGGGCCTTGGCGAGACGTTCGGCCGCGTCGAGCAGCGCCGTCGCCGCGCCGCGCCGCCCGGCGCCGGGATAGACGTAGAGACGCGAGATGCGCTCGTTGTCCTTCAGCGAAACGAAGCCTACCGGCGCGCCGGCGATCACGGCGACCAGCGTCAGCTCCGAGGCGAGCGCGGCGGCGAAGGCGATCTCGTCATCGGCCTCCGCCGCCCAGGCGGCGCGCTGCTCCTCGTCGTAGTCCTCGGCGGCGCCGTCCTCCACCGCCGCCTGGAAGATCGCCGCCAGCACCGGCCCGTCGGCGGGCAGCATAGGGCGGAGGGTGACATTCTGCCCGCTCATGTCCGCTCCCAGCTCACGCTGCCGTCCTTGTTGTCCTTGACAGCGATGCCGGCGGCGGCGAGCGCGTCGCGCAGCCGGTCTGACTCGGTCCATTTCCGCGCGGCGCGGGCGGCGGAGCGCTCAGCGAGCATCGCCTCTTCAACCGGCCTCAGCGCGGCTTGCTCCTTTGGCGGCGATGTAAGAGAAAGGCCAAGTAGCCGGGCCGACGCCGCGGCCATGCTTGCATGCGCCGGGTTCTGCGGGTCCGTACCGGCTGCCGCGATACCTGCTTCCGCCTCACCGCCTCTCGCGCTCGCAAACAAGGTATGCAGCTCCGTAATGACCGCTGGCGTATTCATATCATCCGCCAGGGCTGCCATCACACCTTGGCTGGGCGCAGCATTTAAATCGATCGGAACACCAGCTATCTGACTCCGCCAACGGCTGACCAGCCGCTCCGCCTCCTCCAGCGCCCGCACGGTGAAATCGATGGGCTGGCGGTAGTGCGTTCGCAGCATCGCGAGGCGCAGGGCGTCGCCCGACCAGCGCCGCCCGCCGAAGCGTTCGCCGTCCCACAGATCACGGATGGTGACGAAGTTGCCGAGGCTCTTCGACATCTTCTCGCCCTCGACCTGCAGGTGGCCGTTGTGCATCCACACCCGCGCCATCAGCGGCGTGCCGAAGCAGCAGCGCGACTGCGCGACCTCGTTCTCGTGGTGCGGGAAGACGAGGTCGATGCCGCCGCCGTGGATGTCGAAGGTCTCGCCCAGATGCTTCCAACTCATCGCGGAGCATTCGAGGTGCCAGCCCGGCCGCCCGCGGCCCCAGGGCGACTGCCAACCCGGCTCGTCGCGAAGCGAGGGTTTCCACAGCACGAAGTCGGTGGGCGAGCGCTTGTAGGGCGCCACCTCGACGCGGGCGCCGGCAAGCTGCTCGTCGGGCGACTTGTTGGCGAGCGCGCCGTAGTCCCGCATCGAGGGCACGTCGAACAGCACGTGGCCCTGCGCGGCGTAGGCGTGGCCGCGCCCGATCAGCCGCTCCATCATCTCGATCATCGCGGCGATGTGGTCGGTGGCGCGCGGCTCGATCGTCGGCGCGAGACAGCCGAGCGCGCGGGCGTCCTCGTGGAACACCGCGATCATCTCGTCGGTCAAATCGCGGATCGGGATGCCGCGCTCGGCGGCGCGCGCGTTGATCTTGTCGTCGACGTCGGTGATGTTGCGAACGTAGGTGACGTGCGCCTCGCCGTAGCATTGGCGCAGCAGACGGTAGAGCACGTCGAAGACGATCAGCATGCGGCCGTTGCCGATGTGCAGCCGATCGTAGACGGTGGGCCCGCAGGCGTAGACGCGCACGTTCGCCGGGTCCGCCGGCACGAACGGCTCCTTGCGGCGGGTCAGCGTGTTGTGGAAGGCGAGCGCGGGCTCGGTCATGGAACCCCTTCAGTCATGGCACCCCTGCCCCGCCGCGGAGGGCGTCGCGGGCGGGCCGGGATGGGAAGCGCGCGCGACGGGACGTGTCAAGGGCGAGAGGACGTCGCGACGCGCCCTGGTCAGCAGCGCGCGGGGCCGCGGTGCCTTGACTTGAACGACGCCGCTGCCCTAATCGACGTGGCCCGGCGGCGCCCCACGGCCCAACGCGCGGCGGAGTAGCTCAGGTGGTAGAGCAGGGGAATCATAATCCCCGTGTCGGGGGTTCGAGTCCCTCCTCCGCTACCACTCAAATCCACGCTGCGGCGTCACCTAAGTCCCTGTAATCGTTGAACTGGTAGGCGAACGATTCGGCAGGCCCGGTGATACGGATCACTGCGCCGCATCACTGTCGCACGAACCCGTGGACGGTCGCTTGCCTATCACCTATCTCACCCGCCGCTACGCCGGCGTGTTCTACAATCGCATCCGGGTAACCACGTCGTCAGGTCGTCGCAGGCTGGTAAGGTTCTCGCTCGGGACGCGCGACAGGCTGGAAGCGCGCCGTCACCTCCTCGCCTATCTCAGTTGGCTCCTCCCGATGCAGACCGCCGCCGACCCCGGACAACTCTTCGACGACATCCTGACCCATGGTCGCGCCATGGTGCTGAAGGGGCCGGCGCGAACGCGCGCCGAGGTCGTCCATCGGATCCGCTTCGTCGATCTCGCCTGGATTCATCGCTCGGACTGGATCGCGTCCGGCCCTTGCCGGATCCGCGACCATCACGCCTACGAAGTCCAGGAGGAGTTTCGCTGGACGCTGGTGATGCTGAACGAGATGCTCAAAGAGGACATGGGCCGCCTTGAGATGAAACGCGACGACGTCGACGCTGGCTGGATGCCTGACGAGACGATCAACGCCCTGTGCTTCGATGTCGCGACCGGACGGGTTCGGGCCTACTTGCCCGATGAGTTCCGCGACATGCCCGACGCCGATTCAGACGTGGAGTTCGGTGTTCGCCAGGGCGAAAAATCGATCTACGACATGTACCTGAAGGCCGACGGCAGGAAAAAGAAGATCCACGTCGCTCCGCCGGCTCCGCCGAGCTCGACAGGCGACGTGAGGCGAAGCGCTACGCCTTCATCGCGTGCCGTGGCGAAGGGCGACACCGGCGTCGCACCCGCGAGCGCATCGGCGCTGCTCTCGGCCGCCAAGCGGGACTTCCTCGCGGCGCGGCGGATCGCCAAAGGCGATGGCCGCGCCGAGGAGGACGCCGGCCTCATCATCGACTTCATCGGTGACAAGCCCAGCGCCGACATCACGTCCGACGAACTCCATGCCTTCGAGATGGCGATGGCGAGCACGCTGGATCGGCTCCGCATTCCGAAAGATCACGCGACGTCCTTGTACAAGCGTTACGCCTACGCCCAGAGGCACGGCTTCGAGGGCTTGAAGATGCTGTCGGAGAAGCGCGTCAGCAACATTTGGCACAGGTGCCTGCACCAATTCTTCAGGTACGTAGACGAAAAGGGCAAAGGTCAGATCAAGTACCAATTCGATCTGCTGCCGGCGAACGCCAGTGAAGCGACGAAACGCGATGCATGGACCGACGATGAGGTGATCAAGCTCTTCTCGTTGCCGTTGTTCACCGGCTGCGCGTCGAAGGAGCATATCTGGACGGCTGAAAAGTGCTTCGTGCAAAATGAGCTGTATTGGGCCTATCTCCTGATCTTCTTCACCGGCATGCGCAATGCCGAAATCGGCACCTTGAAGATTGATAACATCCTCTGCGATACCGGAACGTGGATGTTCGACCTTGGCACCAAGCAGTGAAGGACCGTCAAGCGAACTCGAACTCCCGATGCAACACCAGCGCCGGTGAAGCGCAAGAGCAAAGCCGGCCATCGGCGCATCCCGATCCCGCGCTTGCTGATCGACCTCGGCCTCTTGTCCCGTGTCGAAGATTTAGAGCCGTTGCCGATCAGCCTGAATTGGCGGGGTGACATAGCGGATAGTTTTAT